>CALAQW010000043.1 GCA_937888955.1 uncultured Alphaproteobacteria bacterium
CCGATTTACCGCGACAAGCCCCACCGGCAACCCGCATCGAGCGGGTGTTGACATGGGCGGGCAGTGGCTCGGCAAACATGGCGGGGTCGAGCTCGAACGCCTCGCGGTTCACATCAAGATAGGCGCGTGGGAACAATGCCCTGACAAGCGGTGCGCCGACTCGCGTCGCATGCGCGAATAATTCATCGACAAAAGCATCTTCCGACCGACGCAAGGTCGCCTCGTCAAGCGCTGAGCGTGCAACGAATTCGGGATGATAATCCGCGCCACTATGGGGCGAGTTGAAGATGATCGGGCTGGTCTGGCAATCGGGGCGCACGATGTCCATGATCTTGCCAGGCCCCGCCGCGGCGCGCTTCGCCTGCAATGCGTCGCCTGGTGCATCAAGCCAGATTTCTGCCGTTTCAAATTCATCCATATCAGGCAATTCTATAAAGCGCGCCGCCATACGGCAAAAATTGCGTTAACCGGGGTCAAATCGAAAATAATTCTCATGTTACGCCAAGTTGGCGGTTTTGTGCCAATCTGTTTACGCAGATTACCAATAATTGTTTATTTCCCATTTACGGTTCTATGCGACATTCAGCCTATTCAACCAGTCGATGGGTGGGGTCTGGGAATATATTGCGCACGATAGTGACAGGTTACCGCCTTATGCGCACCGAGGAGATAAGTGAGTATGGCAGTCATTTTGTTGGCGGAAGATGATGAATCCATGTGCCGGTTTCTGGCGCGCTCCCTGACCAAGGCGGGCCATGAGGTCACCTCCGTCTTCCGTGGCGATCACGCGCTGCCCTATCTAGAAACCGGCATTTACGATCTGCTGCTGACCGATATCGTCATGCCGGAGATGGACGGGATCGAACTTGCCCGCCGGGCAGTGGAAATGCATCCCGGTCTCAGGGTTATCTTCATCACCGGCTTTGCCGCCGTCGCCCTTAATCCCAATACTGAAACACCGCATGGGGCAACCGTCCTGTCCAAGCCCTTTCATCTGCGCGAGCTTGTCGACGAAATCGAACGCGCCCTGGCTGCCTGACCCCTCCCTCATATCGTCCGGCCGCACCTGATCCGGCCACACCGCCTGCCCGCGGCCCGATCCGATCAGGGCCGCATCGTCGTCAGATAAGGCCCGGAATTACGCGCCAGTCGCGGCTCGATCCAGTCCATCCACTCACATAGCCGCGGGCGTGTTTCACGCGGGTCGATCAATTCGTGGACCGAGAAGGATTCCGCACGCGGAAAAGGAGACTGGTTGGCCGCAAGCTGTGCCTCAAGTTCGGCCCGCCGCGCATCAGGGTCTTCGGCCCCCGCGATCTCGCGTGCAAACGCCACCGCGACACCGCCTTCGACGGGCAAGGCACCGGTCGCCGCGGACGGCCAGGACAGGACGAAGCCATCCGGCCCGAAATGGGCGGCACCCGCAACCCCGAACACCTTGTGCACGATGATACTCGCCCAGGGGACCCGGCTTTGCATCGCGGCCGCGATCGCCGCCGCCCCATGGCGGATGGTGCCTGCTTTCTCCGACTCCGACCCGATCATGAAACCCGGCTCATCCACAAAGCTGATAATGGGCAGATTGAAGCTGTTGCACAGATCCATGAAACGCTGCGCCTTTTGTGCCGCCTGGGCGGTCATGGCGCCGGCATAGAAATGACAATCATTGCCCATCACCCCGACCGGATGGCCGTTCAGCCGTGCCAATCCGGTGATCAGGCTGGGGCCGAATTTGCGGGTCATTTCAAAGAAACTGCCCTGGTCGAGCACTGCCTTGATAATCGCGCGCATGTTGAAAGGCTGACGTTTGTTGCGCGGCACGATATCGCGCAACTTTTCCTCCCGCCGCTCAGGATCGTCCTCGGGGCTCAGATAAGGTGGACGTTCCCATACATTCTGCGGCAGATAGCTCAAAAACCGCCCGATCTGGTCAAGCGCATCGGTCTCATCGGCCGCCACATTATCGATCACCCCGCTGCGCGCATGTATTTCTGCGCCGCCGAGCTGTTCCTTGGTCAGTTCCTCGCCGGTGGCGCGTGCGACCACTGCGGGCCCCGCGATCAACACCTGCGCATCCTTCGCCATTACCGAAAAATGCGATGCCACAAGCCGCGCGGCAGGCATGCCGGCCACCGCGCCCATCGCAGCGGTCGCAACCGGCACCTCCCCCAACACCCGTGCGATCGACTGGAAACGCGGGGTTGCGAAGACCGGGTCACCGACCGGACGCGACGGCCCACCCTGACCGCCACCTTTCGCACCCGCGACACTGCCTCCGCCCCCTTCGTGCAGCCGAACGAGCGGCAGCTTGTAAGTCAGGGCGACATCTTCGGCATAAACGCTCTTGCGCAGCCCCGCCGGATTGGGCGACCCGCCTTTCAGGGTAAAATCCTCACCCCCCACAACACAGCGCCGACCGCCAAGCTTGATAAAACCGAGGACGTAATTGGCGGGCTGGAAACCGGTCAGCACGCCAGCATCGTTATATTCAGGCACCCCCGCCCCCTCGCCCAGCTCGGAAAAGCTGTCTGGATCGGCGAGCCGCGCAATGCGCTCGCGCACTGTCAACCGCCCCTTGGCGTGATGTCGCGCGACCGCCGCCTCGCCGCCCTGCTGCTTCGCCAGCTTCCGGCGGCGTTCGATTTCGCTGACTTCCTTTTCCCAGCTCATGACGCATTCCTCAATCAAATCCGACAGCGACAGCCAATCGATATTGCGTGTGACAAGGCCAAATGCTCTTATACGCCAATTGGCAGGCGAATAGAAAACGCCCTTGAATTTCAGCGGGTCATCAGGAGGAATGAATGGTCGCCGGCAATACGCTTATCGACGAGGTCATCGCAACGCTGCGCACGCGTGTGGGAACAGAAAGCGGTATCAGCGCCAGTTGGAAATATGACCTCGGGCCGGACGGACATATCTTCATCGACACAAAGACCGTGCCGCATGCCATCGCACAACGCGATGCGCCGGCCGATTGCGTGATTACCGTCGCGCTGCCCGACCTTCGCGCGATGCTCGCCGGGGAAATGGACAGCACGACAGCCTTCACCCAGGGCAAGCTGCGCCTGTCGGGCAATATGGGGATCGTCATCAAGATCGACGCGATTTTGGGCACAAGCCGCGCGGCCCAGGGCTAGGTGCAAAACAGCAGTACCCACATGACGGATGAGGACCCAGCACCGCTGATCGCCATTCCTGAAAACCCGGCACCAAATGGCGGGATTGCAAAATGGCTGATCAGCAGCGATCAGGTCCGGCTGCGCGCCGCATTCTGGCAACCGGACGGCACCGCCAAGGGCAGTTTCCTGATCCTGCCCGGCCGGACCGAATTCATCGAAAAATATTTCGAGTTATGTGGCGAGTTGCTGCAACGCGGTTTTGCCGTCGGCATCCTCGACTGGCGCGGTCAGGGATTGTCGGACCGGCCGCTCGACGACAGCCATAAGGGCCATGTCGGCACATTTTCAGCGTATCTTACGGATCTGGATTGCCTGATCAGCGCCGCGCAGGCTCATCCGCTGCCACCCCCCTACCATATCCTTGCCCATTCGATGGGCGCGCATCTGAGCCTGCGCTACCTGCACCGACAGCCCGGCATTGTTGCCCAGGCGATCCTGTGCAGCCCGATGGTGCATATAAGGACGCAATTCATGATCCACGCGGTGGCGCGCACGATTTCCTTTGTCGGAAATCTGTTCGGTTGCGCAGAGGCCTATGTTCCGGGCGGGCGGGTTTACGATCCCGACCAGGACAGGTTTGAGGGCAATCTGCTTACCGGTTCCGCCGACCGGTTCGCCCGCACCGCCCATCTTGTACGCGCCGACCCCCGGCTTGCGCTTGGTTCGCCAACCTTTGGCTGGATGGAGGCGGCCTACAGATCGATGGCGCAGGCGATGCGGCCTGAATTCTGCGCCGCCATCACAACCCCCATCCTGATGCTGTATGGCAGCGAGGAGAAAATTTCCGACCCGCATTATCAGCAGCGGGTGGCCGGGCAACTTCCCAATTGCACCGGTCAATGCCTGCAAGGCGCATCACATGAAATCCTGCAGGAAAGCGACGCGATCAGAAACCGGTTCTGGCAGGCGTTCGATGCATTTTGCGGCAAGGCCGATCAACCGGCAGGCTAACTGGTACTAGCCTTCTGTCCGTGCCAGCCGATCGCAGAGCATTTGACAGGCCTGGGCGTGTACCCGGCTGTCGCCGGCGGCAATGATCCGTCCGCCCTGATCCGCCGGGCCGCCATCCCAGGCAGTGACGATACCGCCCGCTGCCGTCACAATCGGGATCAAAGCCTGGATATCGTAACTGTTCAGCCCGGATTCGATCACCAGATCGGTTAATCCATGCGCCAGCATGGCATAGGCGTAACAATCGCCCCCATAGCGGTTGAGCATGCATTGATCAGCGACCGCGAGATAAGCATCGCGTTCCGCTGTGGTGCCGAGTAAATCGGGGTGGGTCGTGGTCACCACTGCCTGTGCGAGATCCGCGCAAGCCCGGGTCTGCAATTGTTGCGTGCCGCCCTTGTGCCACAAATAGGCGCCAAACCGGCTGCCGATAAACCGCTCCCCCGTGAAAGGCTGATCCATGATGCCCAAAACAGGCGCGCGACCGTCATGCAGGCCGATCAGCACCCCCCACATGGGCGAACCGGTGACGAAGGCACGGGTGCCGTCAATCGGATCGATATACCAGCATAAATCGCTTTTGCCGCCGCCCGCGCCGAATTCCTCACCCTGGATACGATGGGTGGGATAGGTTTTTTCGATCTGCTGGCGGATCACCCGTTCCGCCTGACGATCGGCCTCGGTAACCGGGTCGAAGGCTTCCGTGCGCTTGTTTTCAACCGCAATTCCGGCACGAAAAAACGGCAGGATCGCCGCGCCCGCTGCATCCGCGAGGCCGCAGGCGAATGCGATCAGCTCCTGAAGTGCGTTATCGTCCAGTTCGCTCATATCCGACCTCGCCCTCGCGCCCGCGCAGATCAACGCCATAGCGATAATGCATTATGCGCCGATCAAGCCGCCACCACACCGCAGGGCGCCGCAACTACATATCCGCCGATTTGGCCGCGCGTTTGCGCAGATGCGGCTCCAGGAACCGTT
>CALAQW010000044.1 GCA_937888955.1 uncultured Alphaproteobacteria bacterium
ACTGCTGCGGATCCACTTGCGGGCAATGACAGCGTGTGCGTGAACTCCAATGCGTCGGGCAATTTGTACGAAGTCACCGCATCGTCTGCAAACGGGTCGGGTTCGTTTGTTTTAAGCGATGGGTCGAACACGATGGCCTATACGGTTAACTGGACCGATTCCGCTTCTTCTCAGGTTGCGCTCACCGAAGGGGCGCAGACCACTTCAAATCTGGCGGGCTCCGCCAGCACGAGCTGTGCCGATACAAAAACATCGAGTGTCGCATTGAGCGTGCCGGCCGCAACCTGGACGACATCACCGGCGGGTACCTATACCGATACGCTGACATTGGTTGTCGCGCCCAACTGATTGGTCGGGCGACCGGCGCGGCAGGGGCTTTTTATGGGCGGCCCTGCCGCAGATGCCCGGTATTGTGTGCGACGTTAGGATCGGGGGATTCACGGAAATTAAACGCTGTTTCGGAACCCCATTTTAACGATAATCTTTTGGCAATATTTAGTGAATTTGCGCGTAAATCGATAGGCGACGGCGATAGCCGCCATCGCAATCGGAAAAACGCAAAGAGTCGAGACTAAATATGAGGGGATGGTTCCAGAAAAGCAGCCGATTTATCATCGCCGGAGCGTTGGCTGCGCCATTTGCCGGTCCGCAATCGCAAGCCCTTGCCGCGACGCAGGGGGTTTACGGCCCGACCTCCACCGCCATTGCCAAGATCAGTGTGATCATTCCGGCAATGGTTTCTGTCACCAATGTTTCCGACATGGTTCTCACAGCGGGTGAAGCCGGGGAGCCGATCGAGGGAAGCGGGGAAATCTGCGTTTATTCAAACGCCAATGCGCTTTACAAGGTGCGTGCCACATCCGCCAATGGCGGTGGCGGTTTCTCGGTGAGTTCAGATGGTGTCAGCCTGCCCTATGAAGTCATGTGGGCGGATGATAACGATACCCAGGCGGTGCTGTCGGAAGGCAATATCACCGATGTCGCCTTTCTTGGATCGGAAGATGTGGATTGTTCCGATGATGTCAGATCGCGCTTTTCGGTCAATGTCGCCAGCGCCGATTGGCAGCTTGCGCCCGAAGGGGTGTATACCGACACGCTGACCTTGGAGATATCGCCGACTTGAACGACCCGGCGATGGAATTATCCGTCACCGGACGTTATCTGAATGTATCGAAGCGCGCCTTTGCCGCGCTTCGTTTTGTTACTTGACCGGTTATGCGGTCGGGCTGAGTGGTGCAGCTTATATTGATAAGTTGTTGAAATTGTTCAGTTGGCTTTCCGGCCGTGATTATGTTGCGTAACTTTTGAATTTATTTGCCCGTCTTTTTATTCCGGGCAGTTATAGTTAATTTTTTACATGCGCTTTGCCGTCGGTGGGTTATGCCGCCATCCTGTGGCTGTTCCACTGGGAAATCGGATAGTCACTGGTGAATTGGCGCTGAATTTCGAATTTTGGATAAATGCGTATCGGCGCCACCATCAAATCAAAAATTTTCTTCGCCTTCACGGTCGGATTTCTGCTGTGTTGTGTGAGCGTGCCCGATCGCGCACAGGCGCAGAACATGCAGATAAATAATGTCGACGATTTGGCGCTGGGCACCTGGAGCGGGGTTGGTGACTTGTCGGCCAGCGATAATGTCTGCATCCATTCCAAGCATACAAATCAGACTTACGGCATTACCCTGACCGGAGACGGTGCCGGCGGCGCCTTTACCCTGTCCAGCGGTGCGCCCACGACTTTGCCTTACCGTGTATTCTGGAATGATGATATCAGTCTGACCGGGCGGGTTGAAGTGTTCGCAGGGGTGAAACTGGGCAACCAGACAGGCGGTTCGCGGTTCAAGAATTGCCGTTTTGTCCCGACAGGCACCAATGCCAATTTTTCTGTCGAGGTTTCCGCCACCGATCTGGAAGGGGTTCAATCGGGTTCCTATTCCGGTGTTCTGACCCTGTTTCTGTCCCCGCCCTGAGTCAGCCTTCCGGCACGCATGTCAGATCGTCCTCCAGAACGATGAAGCCGGAAATCTTTTCGACCTTTTTCGGCAGCGCGGCGCGGCAGTTGCCGTCTCCGCGTATGGTGACGTCAATCGTTTCAGGCAATCCGGTGAATTCGGTCTGGAAAAACCCGCCCCGTTCGATCGGCACATTGCCGTCGGCCGAATTGGTGATATAGCCATTCATGATCGGCGCGCCACCCGGATCCAGCAATTTCCCGAAAATAACGATGACCTGGGCAACATCCCATGTCAGATGCACAACATTGCCCGGATACAGCGTCAATTCGTGGATTTCTTCAGGGTAGCTTAGCAATTCCCTGCCGCTGGCGGCGATGCTGACGGTATGTGTCTGGAATGTGTTGACGGGGATAACAACGGTCTTGCCGACGGCACTGCGGCTGTTGACTGTTTGATTGACCAGAATATCGAATGGCGCGCCTTCTGGCTCACCACGAATATCGACGACGATTGCCGCCTCGCGACGCTCCCGCCCACCGATGGCGATGAACCGGCCATTACTCACGACATTCATGTCGAAATTAGAGCTCAGCGTCCGGCTGCTGCTATTGTCATTGCGGTTGAACAGCGAATTGACATCGATCTTGCCATATTGGGATTCGTAATCCCCACCCAGTTGCAGCTGCCGTTCATCGCCTTCGCCGCGGAAGCTTGTATTGACACCGAATTCATGGCCTTGCGGGTCGCCGAACTGATGGCTGGCATTGCCCTCGACGATGGGATCGAAACCATCCTCGGAACTGGTGGTGGGGCGGCGGGACTGGTCATAGGAACCGCCAAGGTTCACAGAGGCGTTTGTCCGGGCGTCCAGGAAGGAGAATTCGATCCCGAAACGGGTCAGGGTTTCATCCTGCGACATGGTGCTGTTGCCGACGAATTCGATCCGGTAGGGCGGCCGGGTCAGCAGCGATACCCGGATATCGGGACCAAAAGACCAGCTTTCATCATTGCTGTCGCTTTCGCGCCAATTGGCGCGGAAGCCCAAATCAATGCCTCTAAGGTCGTAGCTCAAATTCAGGTTTGCCTGCTTGAAGGGGGCAGGCAGCGGTGTAAAGGCATTTGTCGAACGCTGCGGGGTTCCGTCCACCATCGTGAAGCCGACATTGCCCGAAAATGGTTGCGCCTGAAGTGTCATATTACCGGACAGGCCAAAGACCCCCTCGGTCCCGAACACAAAACTCTGACGGTATTTCAGCAGCCTGGTTTGATAAAAGCTTTCAAAATCGACAAAGGGGTCGCCGGGGCTTGCGGTGATGCCCGCACCGAGCGCAAGGGTGTCGCGAAGGCGCCAGCGGCTGGCCGCGCGCAGCATGGGCTGGGTCGTGAATGCCGGGACGCCGACATCCTGCTGCCCCTGATCGCGCAGAAGCCCGGCTTCGACCGACCAGACCGGTTCGCCCGCCGGCGGGATTTCCATGCTTTTTGAATAGAACCGTTCCACCTCCCGTGTCCGGCCGGTATTCTCGCGGATCTTCAGCGTCACATTATACGCACCGTCAGGCAGCCCGCTCGTATCGATAATCTGATTGCCCGCCGGATAGAATTTGGTTGAGACAATCCGACCGTCCTTGAGCAGCTGTACTTCGCTCGCCACAGGCAGAAAGACCTGAAGCTGCGAACCAAATCCCTGCTGCAGGTCCAGGCGCGTATCGCGGGAATATCCGGCTCCCAACCCCAGTACATCTTCCGATCCGATCGGGCTTGCCGAGCGTGTGCGGAACATGCCGGCTTTCAGCTCAATGCCTTTCTTGTCCTGTTGCCCGACAATTTCACTGATAATGAGTTTTCCGGAATTGTCGGTTTCGTCCTTGCTGATCGAATTGGAAATCCGCAGGTTTTTTTCCTTGTGGCTGAGATTTGTAATTCCGTTGAAATTGAAAACGCGCGCTTCGCTGTCCGTCTGGCTGAAAGCGCCGCTGATATTCTGCAAAATGGAATAATCCGCATCTGAATCGGGCAGAAATTTCAGCAGATCAGGGCTGCGCACTTCCAGGAAAAACGGATTGATAAAAAAGTCCGCCCGAAAATTATCGAGATCGAATATGACCCCCACGATCTCCGGCTCCAGACGGCCGCAATCGCCTTTATTCAGCGGTCCGCATAGCAAATGCGCATTGGGGGGAAGTTCTTTTGACAGGGCATCCGCGACGACCGCTTTGTCGCGGATTTCAGGCACAGCGTCGACAACCGCCTGCGGATTCAGGAACTGAATGCTGTCGGGGGTGTAGATAATATCGAAGCCATCAAGGAATTGTCCCGCGAGATAAAGGTCGACGACTGTTTCCTGCGGTTCCGCCAGATCCTCAAAACCGGGAGGCGGTTTCTTGCTGGTCCGGAATTGTGCGCTCTGCGCAAAGGCGGGTGCGATGGCCAAAACCATGCTCAGGCAGATGAAAAGCCATGCAGTGAAATTGCGCCAGCTTTTATCCGGACGGGATTGGCTGAACGGATGGCGGAAAATTAGTCTGGGGCTGCCGGACAAGGTCTGCGCGAGACGTGTGGGGCTCATCGTCTCTATTCAAGGCGATAGGATCTGAATTCGTCACCGATCCTTGCTGTAAATTCGACAGGTGTATTGGCAAGGGGCAGTTTTGCGACGATCTTGTTACCCGCATAAAGCCGACCTATCGCTATTTCCTCGCAATCATCGGGGGCACGGCATTGATTGGCTATCCCGACCATGATGTTCGTATTGCCGGTGTTCCGCAGCGTCAGTGTGTTTCCCGCAATTTCATGCTCAAGTTTTGGCGCCATCGGATTGGGGCGCACCATGACAAGCATGTCATAGCCAACCAATACCTTGATACCGGTCACCTCCGCTTCGACATCGCCGACGACCGGACGCACGCGCACGCGGAATATGCGTTCGCTGTCAAAGTTGTCGCGGATATTCACAACCCGAATCCGGCGGCTGCCGCCCGGGTTGATGGCAAGACGTACAGGGCTGATCAGCAGCCCGGCTTCGCGCGGATCGCGAATCGGCGCGCGGGATTCGGTTTTCTCGCCGGGATTGAGGATTTCTGCGGGTTCCACGTCCACATAAACCGTTTCATCCCAGGTATTGCGAACGACCACATCCTGCCTGTTGGAGCTGCCGGGAATGAAATCGATCACAATCTTATCAAGCGCCAGTTGCGCCTTTGCGTCGAATGAGAAGCCCAAGCTGCAGCCGATTAACACGATCAGTGCGAGAAATCCCCTTACCATCTGCTTACCCGAAAAGTTGTCGTAATCTATCGGCACTGATTCACCTGAATTTTTCGGCAGTTGTATCTATTGCCGCAGGCAGCAACCCATCCTGCGCAGAGGATATATTTGTAAAATACCGCAATTCCGGTAAATAAATCTGTGTGCCTAAACACACGATATATTCATAGCGCAAGTTAGTTAAAAATTGTGATTAAACAGATTGATATTGCCTAACATAGCCAAATATCAGCAAAATTCCAGCATCGATCATGCATAGATGATGCAAGTCTGCAACATGTGATTGTGTTTTGTTGTGGTTGTCAGTCTTTATTGCGCAGCTTTCAGGGGGAGCGACACGTCAGTTGCAGCAACCATTTCCGCTGGCCCCGAAACCGGCAGCCGGACCGTGAAGGTGGAGCCCTGGCCAACCGCGCTGTCGACGGTGATACTGCCGCCATGCATTGTGACAAGCTGGCGGACAAGATTGAGGCCGATGCCAGTGCCTGCGATACCCGTCGATGTTTCGGCACGAAAGAAGCGGGTAAACAAATGCTGTTGGTCCGCGGCACTGATCCCCAGCCCATGATCTTGCACCGACAGTAATATGTCGTCCCCCTCACGCCACCCGGTGATGGTAACCTCGGGATTGTCCGGGGCATATTTCACCGCATTCGTAAGAAGATTGGTTATTATCTGATCGATGGCACCGCGATCGGCGCGGATTGTTGCTGGCAGCCCGTCCAGCATTATCGTGAATTCATGGTTTGCCGCGACTTCCTGTTGACGGTCGCAAATCTCGCGGACCAGGCGCGCCATGTCAAAAGGCTGCGGATTGATTTCAATCTTGCCGGCATCAATCCGCGCGGCGGTGAGCGTGCTTTCGATGAGATTTGTCATGCGGAGGACCGCGGCACGGATTTTCTCAACCCGGCGGAGTGGCTTGTCCGCATCATGCTTCGTCAGGTCGCGTGTCAGCAGCTGGGCGGAGCTGTCGATTATTGCGAGCGGTGTGCGGAATTCATGCGACGCCATGGAAACGAATTGTCGCTGCAGGTCGTTGAGCTCTTTTTCCTTGTCGAGCGCCTGCTCCAGTTCCATCGCCTGCTCGACCAATCGTGTTTCCTGCTGTTTATATCGGGTGACATCTGTGTGCAGAATGATAAGACCGCCATCGGGAACGCGTGCGCGGGTGATTTTTACCCATTTACCATTGGGCAGCTTCATTTCGTCTTCCGCGTCGCCGCGACGCACCTGTTCGAAATGGTTTGCCCAATCGCGGTCGCTGTAAGCATCCTTCTGGCGCTCCGCGATCATGCGTGCGCTCAGCTCCGCGAGGCTGCGGCCAGGGGTGAGTATATCATTGATTTCGCTGTGCATCTCCTTCATATGCTCGTTCACCAGAACGATCTTTTCATCCTCGTCAAGCAGGCAAAAACCGTCGGAGATGGCATTGATCGCGGCGACAAGGCGGGCCTGGCTGTTTGAGATATCGCGTGTCTGTGCCTCGACAAGCTCGGCGAGCTGATCCCTGTGACACCGTAACGCGTCTTCGGCATCTACCCGGGCGGTTATTTCGGTCATCGACCCGGCTGCACGGACCGGAAAACCCTGGGTGTCGCGCCGCAATGCGCCCTTGCTGTGGAACCAGTGATAGCGTCCGTCTTTGTCACGCAGGCGAAATTCGGAATCGAAAGTTAATTGTTCGCCGATCAATCCTCTTTCTATGCGCTGCCGCGACTCGTCGCGGTCGTCTGGATGGATATAGGCGTCGAGCTCTGTAAGCGATGTCGCGAATTCCCCTTCTTCATATCCGAGAAGCTCGCGAAGCCGCGGCGCGAGAAAGGTCTGACCGCCCTTGAGGTCGATATCCCAGATGGCGGATTCCGCCCCCTCGATACAGAGCTGAAAGCGCTCCTTTATCGCTTCGGCTTCCGCAAGTGCGTCCTGCAGCTTTTTCTGGTTTCTATATTCGTCGGTAATATCCTGAATCATGGCGACAAACAGGTGGCGATTGTCGGAGACTACTTCGGTCACGCGAATTTTGACCGGTGTGCTGCCTCCGTTGCGATGTTTCAGTCGCACCGGCCGGCTGGTTCCCAGCGCAAGTTCCGCCCAGCCGCCCAGCGGCAGGTTGTTATCGCCGTCATTGTCGTCTTCGGAGGGCAGCAGATCGCTGATCGGGTGATTGAGCATTTCATCCGCCCGGTAACCGAAGATCTGCTCTGCGGCCCTGCTGAATGTATGGATAATACCGTCTTCATCGAAAGAAACCGTGCCGTCGATGCTGAAGTTCAGCATCGCCTCGGCTGCTTCGGCCCGTTGCACCAGCAAGCGCCGCATATCAAATGCGTCAAGTTCGACACTTTTGGCAAACATGATTTTCGGGCGCAGTATCCAGAGTTCAAATATGGCGAGAAAGGCAAGGATGCCGATCACGCCGTAAGCGGACCAGTAAGACAGTTCACCGTTGATCCGGTCGCCCGCGCGGGATAGCAGATGGTAGAATTCCTGCTGCGGCAGATCGGGCGCAACAGGAATAACAAGTGGTTCGTTCTGCCAGTCGGCCTCCAGCAGCCGTTCGATATCCTGAATATAGGAGCTGATATCCTGCTCATAGATATCGGCAAATTTGACAAGAATTTCGTCATCGCGGCTGTTGAAAATTTTGGCCGGCAGCGCCAGATCCGACCGTCTTGTATGTGCCGCCGTAAGCCCGTCCAGTGCACCGTCCAGGGCACGACGCACAAGCTTTCGGCTCTGTTCGGTATTATTCACTTCAAGCAATTGCGCCAGCCGCTCGGTTTTGGCGGTATAGCGCGCTTCCGTATGCAGCGCTTCCTGCAGCGACTGATAGTCATAGCTTTGCATCACGAGGTAAACGATGCTCAGGGTGAACAGCAATATCGCGGCGATTGCCACGATCATGCCTGCTCTTACGGCCTGCTCGATGGGGCGAACGATTTCACCGGTTCGGACCATGGGAAAATAGCCTCCTGCGCATAAATGTGATCGCAGGAATTACACGTTAAAATAGTTAGAAAACTTTAAAACAACTAATATAATATTCTGACAATCGTAAATTTACTAAAAATATATTTTATTAACAATTACATGTAAAAATACGCATCTCAGTACCGGTTCGGTTGTAGGAGATTTGCGATGGCCAGAATTGTGTGTGTCGAGGATGAACAGGATATTCGCGAGGATGTAGCAGAAGTCTTGGCGGAGGCTGGTCATGAGGTCACCCAGGCGGAGAATGGGCGGCGCGGGCTTGAGACGATTGTCGCTGTACAACCTGATCTGGTGTTGTCCGATATCACCATGCCGGATATGGACGGGCATCAATTGCTTGTCGAATTGCGGGAAAGCCATCCCGAGCTTGGCGATATTCCGTTTATCTTCCTGACAGCGCTGGCCGACCGCAAGGACCAGATCACGGGCCGGCAGCTTGGTGCGGACGACTATCTCACCAAACCGATCGATTTCGAAATGATGATGGTCGTCGTTGAATCCAAGCTGGAAAAGCAACGTCATATCCAGGCGCAGCGCGACCGCCAGCTTTTGAAGCTCTATACCGCGCTGACAAATACCGAACATCTGATACCGACCGCGAATCCGGCGGCTGCGGGACGCGCCGGCGCGCCGGCGATGGCGCCGATGACAATCGTTTCTGTCTGTAATGCGGAGATTGATCTGACCGCGTTGCATACAGCGTTGAAGGAGGAAGGCCATGCGGTGTTCGCTTTTTGCAGTGGCCGGGAATTTCTTGATCAGGCGTCCAGGCTTGATCCCGATATTCTGTTAATCGGGTTCAACACGACGGATCTGCAGGCGCCGCTTGTGGTCAATATGCTGCGCCGGGAAACCGGTCGCACCTATCCCGTCATATTGCTGATGCCGCCCGATATGCCGGATTTCCCGGTCGATAACACGATGCGCGGCTTTGATGCGAAAATCCGCGCCCCGGTCGATAAAGCCGCAATGTTGCAGCAGATCCGGGACATCATTTCCATCGCCAATGACGATGCCGATGACCTGATGGCTGCGTTATAGCGGTGGCCTTTTCGCGGTGCGATATGCACCGCTGCGGCTGCAGGGGCTCTGTCCATGCGTGCGGGGTCGGGCTGATCTGGCGCGTGGCAGAAGATCTGCCCGGCCCCGAATTTTCCGATTGGAATATTTTCTTTCCTGCCTTCCTCTGGGCAGCACTCAGAGTGTGGCGACGAGCCGGCTTGCCTGTTCAATCGCACGTACCGCATCGAGTTCGCGCGCCTCGTCCGCGCCACCGATCAGATGCACGGTCATGCCCGCCTGCACGAGCGCATCGTGTAGATCGCGCCGGCTGTCCTGCCCGGCGCAGACCACGATGCTGTCGACATCAAGCGTTTGCGGTTCGCCGCCTGCGCGAATATGCAGCCCGGCATCGTCGATCATGTCATATTCCACATCGCCGACCATTTTCACGCCACGGAACATCACTTCCACAAATGTCGCCCAGCCGCGGGTCTTGCTGAGGGTTGCGCCGAATTTGTTATGCGGCTTGCGCTGCAGCAGCCAGACCTGCTTGTCGCACGGCATGCGCATGCCCTCGGGCGACAAGCCGCCCGCATGTGCATAGTCGCCATCGATTCCCCATTCGCTGTTGAAGCGGGCGATATCGGGATGGGCAGGATCGCCGGGCCCTTCAGGGTGCATGATATATTCCGCGACATCGAACCCGATTCCGCCAGCGCCGATGATTGCCACCTTGTCACCGACCGGTTTGCCGCCGGCCAGAACGTCAAGATAAGACAGCACCTTGGGATGATCGATTCCGGGAATATCGGGGGTGCGCGGGGTAATGCCGGTCGCAAGGATCACCGCATCAAACCCCTTATCCACAAGATCGGCCGCGCTTGCTGTGTGGTTGAGTTTGACATCCACATTGAATTTGCGCAGCAATGCCCCGTAATAGGTAATGGTTTCGGCATAATCTTCCTTACCCGGAATGATTTTTGCCAGATTGAACTGGCCGCCAATTTCATCGCTTGCTTCAAACAGTGTGACTTTGTGTCCCTGTTCGGCGGCGGTTGCCGCAAAGGCAAGCCCCCCCGGGCCCGCGCCCACGACCGCGAAATTCTTCGGCGTGCTTGCCGGGCGGTAATTGAGATCGACTTCCCGGCAGGCGCGCGGATTGACCATGCATGTGGTCAGCTTGCCGGTAAAGGCATTGTCCAGACACCCCTGATTGCAGCCGATGCAGATATTGATTTCCTCTGGCCGTCCTTCGCGGGTTTTTTTCATGAAATCGGGATCGGCGAGCAGGGGCCGCGCCATCGACACCATATCGGCCACGCCCTCCGATATAATCCCGTCGGCCTGTTGGGGGTTGTTCACCCGGTTGGAATAGACAAGCGGGATTGTGACATGCGGCTTGATCCGCTTCACCGCCCAGGTAAAGGCGCCGCGCGGCACCATATGTGCGATGGTCGGAATACGGGCTTCATGCCAGCCGATGCCGGTATTGATAATGGTGGCGCCCGCCGCTTCGACCGCTTTGGCCTGGGTAATGATATCCTCGAGCGTATTGCCCCCTTCCACAAGGTCGAGCGCGGACAGTCGGTAGACGATGATAAAGTCGTCGCCTGCTTTTTCGCGGGCATTGCGTACCGCGCCAACCGGCAGGCGCAGGCGGTTTTCAAGGGTGCCGCCGAATTCGTCCTTTCGCTGATTAACACGCTGTGCGGTGAACTGGTTCAGCAGATAGCCCTCTGACCCCATGATTTCGACGCCGTCATAGCCGATTTCGCGTGCCAGTTTTGCGGCCGTGCCGAAATCCTCGATCGTCTGATAGCATTCGTCGGTGGTCATTTCGCGCGCGACCACCGGATTGATACGGGTCGGCACGGCCGAGGCGGAGACGATTTCCCCGTGATGGGCGTAACGGCCCCCGTGCAAAAGCTGCAACGCTATCTTGCCGCCTTCACGATGCACGGCTTCGACGATCTGGCGGTGACCTTCAAGATCCTGGTCCGGTGCGATGTAGTCTGACTTCGGCGCAAGACGCCCCTCACGGTTCGGCCCATAGCCGCCAGTGATGATCAGGCCGGTTTCCCCCCTTGCCCGTTCCGCGAAGAACGCTGCCTGCCGCGCATAGCCGTCGGGCATTTCTTCCAAACCCGTATGCATCGAGCCCATCAGGACGCGATTACGCAATGTGGTGAAACCAAGATCAAGCGGTTCAAGCAGATGTGCAAAGTCGTTACGCATGGAGAAACTCCCGAATTTTTATGTTTTTTTGAGGCCGCTACAGGCGGCAAGTCGCGGGGACGCTGCCAAGATGGCATATCCGCGCGACATTAACAATTTGGCAGTCAGTGCGAAATAGCCGATATTCGGGGTGACAATAACAAGAACAATAATGGCCGGATTTTCGCAAGGGAGGCGATTTGACAATGTTTGTCGATCTTTCCGACGGGGCGAGTTTTGCGGACGGGTTTCCGCATCAGTTCTTCAAATATCTGCGCGACGAGCATCCTGTCTATTGGCACAAACCGACCGCCCACAGCCCCGGTGGCGAAGGGTTCTGGGTGGTCAGCCGATATGATGATGCGGTGGCGGTGATGCGCGATCCACAGACTTTTTCGTCAGACAAGGTGCCGCCCAGAAAAGGGGGTGGAACCGGTCTGAATGACGAAAACCATGCGGGCTTTGCCATCAACGCTTCCGATGATCCGCAGCATAAGCGATTGCGCGGTCTTGTCAGTCAGGGGTTTACGCCGCGCCATATCGCTGCGCTTGAAACAGAATTGCGCCAGCGGGCAAAAACCATTCTCGACCGGATTTCCGATCCTTCGGATTTCGAATTCATGCGTGAGGTTGCCCGTGAATTGCCGCTGCAGGCGATCTGCAGCATTCTGGGTGTGCCCGAGGAGGATCGGCTTGAGCTTGCCGACTGGATCGACCAGGGGCTTGAGACGCCGAGCGAAGGGGTCATCAGCCGTGAACATTTGCTGCTTGTGCAGAAATACGGGCAGGAGCTGATCGCGGAAAAACGCCGTCGGCCAGGCAAGGATATGCTGTCCGATATCGTACAGGCGCGGCTTGAAGGGGAGGCGGAAACCAGGCTCAACGCGCTCGAATTGATCAATTTTTTCCTGCTGTTGTTTCCAGCCGGTGCTGAAACCACGCGCAGTGCGATCGGCGGTGGCCTGCTGGCATTGATCGAACATCCCGATGAGATGCGGAAACTGCGCGATAACCCTGCTTTGATGCCGCTTGCGGTCGAGGAAATCGTGCGCTGGACGACGCCATCGATTTATAAGCGGCGCACCGCGACCCGCGATACGGAACTTGCAGGCACCCCTATCAAGGCCGGTGACAAGGTCAGCTTCTGGGAAATGTCAGCGAACCGGGATGAACGGGCGTTTGCCGCGCCGTTCAAATTTGACATCAGCCGCGACCCGAACCCGCATGTCGGTTTTGGAACGGGTATTCATATTTGTCTGGGCATGCCGCTTGCCCGGATGGAACTGAAGATCATGTTTGAGGAACTGCTCGCCCGGTTTGACAGTTTCGAGCTGCTGGCGTCGCCGAAATGGATGCCGAACAATCGTCTGCACGGGGTGCGGGAAATGCGGATCTGCGCCCGCTGAACAGAATGCTGGACAGATTCAGGTGCAGGGAGGGCTGTATAAAATCTTGCAGCGGCGATCGTGATGCGGGAAGCCGGGTCAGGTGATGGCTGGGGTGGCAGGATTCGAACCTGCGCATGGCGATACCAAAAACCGCTGCCTTACCACTTGGCTACACCCCAGCATGCTTGGACAGCCGAGAATCGGCTGTCCGCGCGGGCCGCAACATAGCGGGCAAATCGGCGCGGCGCAATGCCGCGAAACACGTGCGATTTACCCTCGCTCCCTGTTGCGGCAACCAGTATAGAATGCGCATGCGCATACTGCACGTTATTACAGGGCTGCAATCAGGCGGGGCGGAAGCCATGCTGTATAAGCTGTTATCCGCCTCCCATGGCGCGGGGTTTACCCACGCTGTCGTTGCTTTGACCAGCGGCGGCCCCTATTTCGAGAAAATTCGCGATCTGGGGGTGGATGTCCAGACACTCGATCTCAACATGCCCCTGGTATCGCACCCGGCCCGACCA
>CALAQW010000045.1 GCA_937888955.1 uncultured Alphaproteobacteria bacterium
AAGCGGCCCCCAGATGAACCCGAAGTGATACTGAGCCGCGCGCGCAAGACCGGCGGGGCGCCGGCGATTGCCTCGCGCTGGTGGTTGCGGATCGAAAATCTGCTGAGCGGGATCGGCGATGGTGACTGGCGCGCGCAAATTACCCCTGCACGCTGGCTTGACTGGGCCGACCGGCTTGACAAGCCGGCGCAGATTATCCCCGCCGACCCGCCCTTGCCCAGACCGCCGGTGCATTTGCGGCCGCGCGGCTTGTCGGTCAGCGATGTGGAAGTGCTGGTGCGTGATCCTTATGCCATTTATGCAAAGCATGTGCTGGGGCTAGCGCCGCTCGATCCGCTTGATGCCGAACTCGGGGGGGCAGAACGCGGCACCGTCATCCATGATATTCTCGAACGGTTTCTGCGCGCGCGGGGGCAGGCGCTGGCGCCCGGCGATCTGCGCGCGCTGCGGGCGCTGGGCGCGCAGGCATTCGACACCGCCCTGACCGAACCGGGTATCCGCGCCTTCTGGAAGCCGCGTTTCGACGAGCTGGCCGGCTGGTTCATCGAATGGGATCTGACACATAGGCTGACCGGCGCGCTGCCGGCGGGGGTGGAGGTCGAGGGCAAGCTGACTTTCGATGCGCCCGGTGGCCCGTTCACGCTCAGGGCGCGCGCCGACCGGGTTGACCGTTACCCCGATGGCAGCCTGGCGATCTTCGATTACAAGACCGGCAGCAACCCCACACAGAAACAGATCAAGGCAGGCTTTGCCCCGCAATTGCCGCTGGAGGGGGCGATCGCCACCTATGGCGAATTCAAAGGGATCGGCAAGGGCGGTGTGGCGCAGATCGCGATCCTGCGGCTGCGCGGCATCGATCCGCCCGGCGAGTTTATTCCCATCGCGATCGAACAGATCGAGATTGCCTATAACGGGCTGCGCGACAAGATCGCGAAATTCGATGCGCCGGATGTGCCTTATCCCTCGCGTCTGGCACCGATGCTGTTTGCCCATGGCGGGTCTTATGATCACCTGGCGCGGGTGCGCGAATGGTCAAGCGACAGGGAGGGCGAGGCGTGAGCGCCCCGCCCCGCGCAACGGCCGAGCAGCAGGCCGCCGCCGCGCCCGACGCCTCCGTCTGGGTGACCGCCAATGCGGGCACGGGCAAGACGCATGTGTTGATCGACCGGGTGACGCGGCTTCTGCTTGATGGCACGGCGCCCGCGCGTATCCTGTGCCTGACATTCACCAAGGCCGCCGCCGCGGAGATGGAAGAGCGGCTGTTCCGGCGGCTGGGCGGTTGGGCCACCGCGCCTGATGCAGTGCTGCGCGAATATCTGCACCTGTTACAGGGGGCGGCGGTCACCGACAGCGGATTGCGGCAGGCGCGGCGCTTGTTCGCGCGTGCGCTTGAGACGCCGGGCGGGCTTAAAATCCGCACCATACACGCCTTTTGCGAAAGTCTGCTGCGCCGTTTCCCGCTTGAGGCGGCGATCCCCGCGCATTTCCAGGTGATCGATGAACGCAGTGCCGCCGAATTGATCGCCGATGCCCGCAAACAGGTGCTGGCGGCGGCGCAGGGCGATGACGATCTGCCGCTGACAAGCGCGTTGCAGCGTCTGGTCCGCCGGATTGACGAGCCGGTCTTCATTGCACTGATGGATGAAGCCGTGCGGAAGTTTCGTCACGCCGGCCGCAAAGGCGATGTCGATGCAGACATCGCCGCGCTTTATGCCCGCCTTGGTGTCGGGGATGGCCGGTCGGTTGACGATATCGTGCAGGCCGCCTGCGCGCGCGACCAGTTGCCCGAAGCCGATTTGCGGCATGCGGCGGAAACGCTGCTTGGTGGCGGCAAGACCGATTGTGAGCGGGGGACGGTCATTCTGGCGTTCCTCGATGCGCCGAACAGGCAGGCCCAATACGGGGCTTATCTGTCGGCGTGGCTGACACAGAAAGGTGCGGCAACAAAGCGGTTGATCACCAAGAGTTTGTCTGAGCAGCATCCCCATATCGCCGAGATATTACTCGCCGAGCAGCAACGGATCGTGGCAGTGGAGGCGGTGGTCAAGGCCACCCGCGTTGCCGAGGCGAGCGCGGCCGCCCTGCGCATCGGCGCGGCGGTCGTGGCGGCCTACGAAGCGGAAAAATCGCGGCACGGGCTGCTCGATTATGACGATCTGATCGGCCATACGGGCAATCTGCTTGCCGGTGTCGGGGCAGGGTGGGTGCTGTACAAGCTCGATGGCGGGCTTGACCATATTCTGGTGGATGAGGCGCAGGATACAAGCCCCGCCCAGTGGGAGGTTATCCGTCTGCTGAGCGATGAATTCTTTGCCGGAGACGGTGCCCGTGAAGCGCTGGACGGTGATATCGCCCCCGGCGGGCGCACGATTTTCGCGGTGGGCGACGAAAAGCAGTCGATCTACAGTTTTCAGGGGGCGGACCCCGCCTCCTTTGCCGCGATGCGCAATTATTTCCGGTCCAGGGCGCAAGCGGCGGGCCGCAACTGGCAGGATGTGTCCTTGCGACAATCCTTCCGCTCGGTACCTGAAGTTCTGAACGCGGTCGATCAGGTTTTCGCTCGTGCGCTTGCGCGTGAAGGGCTGTCTTCGGAACCGGGCGAGATTGCCCATATGCCGGTCCGCACAGCCGCTCCCGGACGGGTCGAAATCTGGCCAACCGTCGTGCCCGAGGAGGTCGAGACCCCCAATCCGTGGGACGCGCCGCTCGATACCCCCGCGCCGCGCAGTTCGCATGCGGTGCTGGCTGATCGTATCGTGACGCAGATTTCCAATTGGCTTGAGCAAGAGGAAATATTGACGCCGCAAAACCGCCCCATCGTGCCCGACGATATTCTTATCCTCGTCCGCCGACGGAACGATTTCGTCGAGGCGGTGGTGCGGAAGTTGAAGCAGTGCAATATCCCGGTTGCGGGTACCGACCGCATGGTGCTGACCGACCAGATGGCGGTGATGGATCTGATAGCGGCGGGGCAGTTCGCCCTGATGCCCGAGGACGATCTGACACTTGCCACCTTGTTGCGCAGCCCGTTTGTCGGGATGAGCGAAGACGATCTCATGCGCCTTGCCGCAGACCGCAGCGCACAGCGGCTGTGGCATGAGCTTGTCCGCCGGCAGCAGGAGGATGCGGTATTCGCCGATGCGCATGCGCTGCTGTCGCGGCTGCTGACGATGGCTGATTTTGTGCCGCCATTCGAATTTTTCGCGACGCTGCTCGGGCCGATGCAGGGGCGGCGGCGCTTGCTGTCCCGGCTTGGTCCCGATGCCAGCGATCCGATCGACGAATTTCTGTCCCAGGCATTGCAATATGGGCGGCTCGGTCCGCCCTCCCTGCAGGGATTTCTGCATTGGGTCGGGGCGGGGCGCACCGAAATCAAACGCGATCTGGAACAGGGGGGCGGCGCGGTACGCGTGATGACCGTGCATGCCGCAAAAGGGCTTGAGGCGAATATCGTCTTTCTGCCCGATTGCTGCGCCCTGCCGGACGGGAAGTTCGATCCCAGATTGTTGCCGGTGCCCGATGAAGGGCTGCATGTCTGGCCGGTGAAAAAGGATCTGGACGATGCAGTGTCGGCTGCGGCGCGCACGGCCTATGCGCAGGCGCGGGAGGCGGAATATCGCAGGCTGCTTTATGTGGCGATGACGCGCGCGCGCGACTGGCTTTATATCGGTGGTTATGAAAGCAGGCAGAAGCGCAAGGATGGCTGCTGGTACAATCTTGTCTGCGATGGCTTGCTGGGGGAAGCGCCGGCTGCTCATGTAACCGAGGTGCCGCTGCCTTGGGGGGAGACGGGCTGGCGGATCGCGGGGGATCTGGCGGCAGCGCCGCAAGCCCCCGGGGAGGTAGCCCCCGCACCCGCACCGTTTAAGGAGGAACAGGCCAGGGAGGAACAGGCGCGCTCCCTGCCCGACTGGCTTGCCAGGCCGGCACCGGCTGAGCCTGACCCCCCTGCGCCGCTTGCCCCCTCCCGTCCGACGGGGGAGGAGCCGGCCACATTCTCGCCACGCAGCAGCGACGACCGGCAGCGGTTTCAGCGGGGCCGTCTGGTGCACCATCTGCTGCAATATCTGCCGGATCTGGCGCCGCAGGCACGGGAAGCGGCGGCGCGCCGCTATCTTGGTCAGGCCGGGCACGGTCTTGATGCGGCGGCGGTCGCGGCACTGGTGCAGGAGACATTGTCGGTCATGAATGCACCGGCGTTCGCACCGCTTTTCGGGCCGGACAGTCAGGCGGAAGTGCCGCTTGCGGGGCTTGTGCCCGCGCTCGGACCCGCGTCTGGACCGGGTAAGGCGATTGCCGGTCAGATCGACCGGCTATGCGTTCTGCCCGATCAATTGCTGATTGTCGATTACAAGACCAATCGCCCCGCGCCGCGTGACCCCGCCGCGGTACCGGAAGCTTATTTGCGGCAGATGGCGGCCTACCGTGCCGCGCTGCGGCTGGTTTATCCGGCGCGGCGCGTGCGCTGCGCGCTGTTGTGGACCGATGGTCCGCATCTGATGTGGCTGGACGAGGCACGGCTTGACACCGCCGAGCGTGCGTTGGCCGATGCGCCTTCTTGACGCTGCCGCGACCTGTTCCTAGATTGGGTATTCCGATAAAACTTTCCCGAACGCCCCTGAGGCTGTCGATATATATTGAGAGAATAGCATGGCAACCACTTCCGTGACCGATCAGAGTTTTGATGAAGATGTATTGAATGCGCCGGGACCCGTGCTCGTCGATTTCTGGGCGGAATGGTGCGGGCCGTGCAAACAGATCGCGCCCGCGCTCGAAGAGCTGTCGAATGAAATTCCCGGTCTGACGATCGCCAAACTCAATATCGACGAGAACCCGAATATGCCGACCAAATACGGTGTGCGCGGCATCCCGACGATGATGATCTTTCAGGACGGGCAGGTATCGGCAACCAAGGTCGGTGCATTGCCCAAGAACAAAATCGCCGAATGGATCAAATCGGCGATGTAGTTGGCAATATAATTGATCGAGTATCGCCCTGCGCGCGCGGCGCACAGGGATGCGAAAACGCCCGGTGCCTTTGCGGTACCGGGCGTTTTTCTTTGGCTGGATTTTTAACACGTTGCGCCCGGGCGGGCGCGCCGCCTGCGGCTTACAGCATGCTGGGGATCACCCGGTCGGGCGGGGTGTGCCCGTCGACAAATGTCTTGATATTGATGATCACCTTCTCGCCCATATCGATCCGCCCTTCGATCGTGGCTGACCCCATATGCGGCAGCAGCACGACATTGGGCAGGTTCAAGAGCTTGGGATTCACGGCCGGTTCATGCTCGAACACATCAAGGCCCGCCCCGGCAAGCTCTTCGGCCACCAGCATGCGCGTCAGCGCGTTTTCGTCGATGATCTCGCCGCGCGCGGTGTTGACGACATAGGCATGCGGTTGCAGCAGCTTGAGCCGTCGCGCCGACAGCAGGTGGAAGGTCGCCGGCGTATGCGGGCAGTTGACCGAAATGATATCCATCCGCGCCAGCATCTGATCGAGGCTTTCCCAATAGGTTGCCTCAAGCGCATCCTCGATATCTTCACCGACGCGGCGGCGATTATGATAATGAATCTGCAGCCCGAATGCCTTGGCGCGGCGCGCGACCGCCTGGCCGATGCGGCCCATCCCGACAATACCAAGCCGCTTGCCATAGATCCGGTGCCCGAGCAGCCAGGTCGGCGACCAGCCTTTCCATTCGCCCGCGCGCAGGCTGTCGACCCCTTCGGCAAGCCGCCGCGGCACGGCCAGGATCAGGGCCATCGTCATGTCGGCGGTATCTTCGGTCAGCACGCCGGGCGTATTCGTTACCGCGATCCCGCGTTGCAGGGCGGTATCCACATCGATGTGATCGACACCGGTGCCGAAATTCGCGATCAGCTTGAGCTGCGGCCCCGCCTGGCTGATGATTCGGCTGTCCAGCCGATCGGTAAGGGTGGGCACGATGATATCGGCGCGTTTCACCGCATCGGCAAGCTGTGCGGGCGACATCGGCGTATCGTCGAGATTAAGCTCTGTATTGAACAGTTCCCGCATGCGCGTTTCGATCGCGTCAGGTAATTTGCGTGTTACGATTACCAGCGGTTTATTCGTCATCTATCCCGGTTCCCCATGATGCGTCTATGCGTGCCCGCCCGATTTGCGGACAAGACTTGAAAGCGGTGATGCACAGACGCGCATTTACCAGCGCTTGTCAAAGATATCTAGCAGAACTCGCCGGATGAGACAAAGCGTCACAAGCGGGAAATTTTCCCGTTCGATGTTTTTTGCCCGGTTTTGCGTTTGCGGCGGGGCGTTGACCTTTCGGCAGGGCCGCGCAATAAATCTGTGCTCCGAAAAGTGGCTTTTTGCAAATTACAGTCTCACGACGAAGGTGTGCATGAATTTCAGGAGATCAGGGGGCAGACCTGCGACCCTTTTGGCAATCTTGTTTCTTTCGGGATTTTTCGGCAATAGCCCGGCGGTGGCCGCACCGCAGCAATCCACCGATGTCGGTGCGTCAGGGCTGCCGATCCCGCGATTTGTCAGTGTCAGCGCGGAAAAGGCCAATCTCCGAAAAGGGCCGGGCCGGAAATATCCGATCGCCTGGGTATATTTGCGGCGCGGATTGCCACTTGAGGTGATCGGCGAATATGAGCATTGGCGCAAAGTACGCGACCGGACGGGTGAAACCGGCTGGATTCATCGGACTTTGTTGACCGGGCAGCGCAAGGCGCTGGTCGTCGCGGTCGACAGCCAGACACCGGTGGCGTTCTTTGATGCGCCCTCATTGTCCGCACAGCCGGGATTTTACGCGGAAACCGGTGCGATCGGCGATGTCGTGCGCTGTACCGGGGAATGGTGCGAGATCGCATTTGACGATCTGGATGGCTGGGTCAGCCGCGGCTTCCTGTGGGGGGTGTACCCACAGGAAGTGATTGATTGAGCGTCAGTCTTTTGCGACTTCCATGATCGATGCCTCGGGATCGGCAAGCCGGCCCAGATCGACGGGGGTCTTGTTGGCGACCAGCGCCTTTGACGCCATGAATTCGCGCGGGCTGTTGATCGCATCGACCGCGATGATCGTATCGCCCTTGATATAAAAGGCCGCAAAGGCGCGCTTTGCCATATCGCCGCGAATAACCACCTGATCGTGATCGCCGGTCAGCCCGACAATCTGTAATTTCAGATCATACTGGTCGGACCAGAACCAGGGGATCTGGTTATATTCGACCAGCTTGCCGCACATGGCGGCGGCGGCGGTTTTCGCCTGCTCCAGCGCATTATGCACCGATTCGAGACGCAGCCGCCGGCCAAGCAGCTTGTTGGGGTGATTGGTGCAGTCGCCCGCGGCGAAGATCGCAGGATCCTCGGTACGGGCATATTCATCAACGATGATGCCATTGTCACAGGCCAGTCCGGCTGCTTCCGCAAGTTCGACATTGGGGACAATTCCCACCCCGATGATCACGGCATCCGCGTCAAAATGCCTGCCTTGGGGGCACAGCACGCGCTCGACCTTGCCATCGCCTTCAAAACCCTCAACGGCAAGCCCGTTTTCAATTTTGACGCCGGCCTTGCGGTGCACATCGGCGAAAAATTCCGAAACCTGGCGGTCGACGACCCGCGCCATCACAACCGGTGCCATCTCGATTACCGTCACATCGAGCCCGCGCGCAACCATCACAGCCGCGACTTCGAGGCCGATATAGCCGCCGCCGACAATCACAAGCTTGGCGTCCGGTTTCAGATAGTTGCGAATGCCATCCACATCGTCGATGGTCCGCAGATAGAATACACCGGGCAATTCCGCCCCCGGCACCGGCAGCTCGCGCACCCGCGAGCCTGTCGTGATCGCCAGCTTGTCATAGCCCAGCGTTTGCCCGTTGTTCAGATGCAACTGCCGGTTTTCCCGGTCGATCCTGTCGACCCGGCAGTTCAGCATCATCTCCACCTCGGCTTTATTGTAGAAATCGGGCGGTTTGAAATAGACCCGTTCGATAGGCAATTCACCGGACAGATATTTCTTCGACAGGGGCGGCCGCTGATAAGGCACGTAAGGCTCTTCGCCGATCATGACGATCCGGCCTTCAAAACCATTGCCGCGCAGGCTTTGCGCCAACTGTCCCGCAGCGTGTCCCGCCCCCAAAATTACATATGTCTCTGTCATTTAGTCTCTCAAGCATTCAAGCATTGGCGAATGCCGCTTATAGCAAATAATATATCGAGGGGCAGCAAGTTCGCGACCCTGGCTGTGATGTGCGGGAAAATCAGGAGTTTGGTTACCAAAGATTAATTTCTCCCCTAGTAAAATTTGTCTAATTACAAGGACCATTTACGTGGATTGAGACGTGGCGGACTATAATTTCGAGCGACTTAATATTCTGGTTGCCGAAGACAGTAGTTTTCTTTCCTCGCTGATGTTGACCGCATTGCACGAGCTTGGGGTCGCCAATATCAAAACCGTCACCGACGGCGGCGAAGCGATAGAGATGCTCAAGCTGACAAAGAGTAATCCGTCAATGGCGGGGATTCTGAATATCGATCTGATCATCTCCAACTGGCAGATGACACCGATTGACGGTCTGATGCTGTTGCGCTGGGTGCGCCGCCATAAGGATAGTCCGAACCGGTTCCTCCCCTTCATCATGGTCAGTGCCTATTCCGATACGAAAAGTGTCAGCCTGGCACGTGACATGGGGGTGACCGAATTCATGACAAAGCCCTTTTCCATACAGACATTTGCCAGCCGGCTTGTGCAGGTGATCGAACGGCCGCGGCAGTTCCTCCAGACCGACGATTATTTCGGGCCTGACCGGCGGCGCAAATCCGCCCCGTTCGGGGAGGATGAACGCCGATTGTTGAACGATGGCAGTCCGGAGGTTGAAATCGTTTATGGCTGATCCGGTCAGAAAGTCATCCGCGCCGCAGGTCAAGGTCAGGATCTACCGGCTTGAAAACCATCTGCGCAGCAAGGTTGCCGGGCTTGTGTCCGCGCTGGAGAAGATGCAGATTTCCGCGGAAGCGCTTGAGAAGGCGCAGATGGCGCTCGACAAGCTGGCAGAAGATTATCCTGACTGGGTGTCAAAACATCTTGAGCAACTTGTAATGCTGTCCGCGCGTGCTGTTGATACGCCTGAAAAACGGCGCGATCTGTTCAGGGAAATCAACAGAATGGCGCATGACATGAAAGGGCAGGGGGGTACCTTTGGCTATCCGCTGGTGACCATGTTCGCCGATTCACTGCACAAATTCACCGGCGAGCAGTCCGGCACCACCGATAATCATGTCGAGATCATCAAGGCGCATATCGATGCCATGCGCGCGGTGATCAAGGGGCGGATACGCGGTTCGGGCGGCGATGTCGGCAGGCAGCTTGTCGATAATCTGCAAAAAGCGATCAGGAAATATGATCCCGGCAATGCGGTCGTCGAATAAATAAAACTGCAAATTCCCCAGTTCAGCGCTGATTCGTGTGTCCGGTTCCTGCAAGGGGGATTTAATTCTTTGCTTTGCATTCTTGTCCGCCCGGAATAAACAGGAGCGCACTTTAGGTGTAACGTCCCGGAATTAAGAAAAACAAGGCCGGACTGGCCGCAACCCGTTTGGGTGGCGTTGAGCATGCGACGGGGCGTGGCAATTTGGTAGTAGCTGTTATGACTGAGCGTAATGACCCGCTGGCGCCGCTGCGCGCGAAGATTGATCAGATTGACGATGCGCTGCATGACCTGTTCATGGAACGTGCTGATATCGTGCGTGAGATTGCCGATGTGAAAGCACGTCAGACGGGCACTGCCGGACCGGTTTTTGCAATGCGGCCGGGCCGGGAGGCATCGATCTTGCGGCGGCTTGCCGAACGCCATTCCGGTGCGCTGCCGCGTCAGGTTATCGGTCGTATCTGGCGCGAGTTGATTGCCGCGAAATGCCGTATGCAGGGGCCGTTTCAGGTGGCGATTTACGGGGCAAGCGATATTGTGGGCTATTGGGATGTGGCGCGTTCGCATTTCGGTTCCGATACGCCAACGGTGATGTGCGATACGGTGCGGCTTGTCTTGCAGAAGGTGGCGAATGAAACCGGTGTGGTCGGTGTGTTGCCGACGCCGGGCTGCGGCGATTCGGGAACCGATTGGTGGCAAGGGCTGGCCCATGGCAGCGCAGGCGATCGGGCCGGGCCGCAAATCGTGGCCCGGCTTCCTTTTTTCCGGTCAGAGCGAAAACCCGAACGCGACGCGGTGGCGGTGGCCAAGGTCGATCGGGAGGAAACCGGCGAAGACAGGACATATCTCGTCTTGCACGGGCCGGCCAATGTCAGCCGGACCAGTTGTTTGAAGACGATTGAGGCGGCCGGCATTTCAGCCCAGCTGGTGGACTGGCAAAGTGATCGGGAATCGGTTTTGCTGCTGGATGCGGAGGGCTACATTTCGGGCGATGATCCGCGATTGAGCGCAGCGCGGCAGGCGGCAGGCGGCGCGATTATGCATATCTCGGTTATTGGCGGCTATGCTGTCCCGTATCACTTGCCGGGCTAAACTGGTCAATTGCCAGGCTGAGTTGACGAACAGGCCGCTGCGCTGATGCGCCGATATGTCGAACAGCCTGCGTCCGTTATCGAAAGGGTCCTGATATTGCGAGGGTCCTGACATCATGAGGATAATGTGAGTCCGATCAAACCAAATCCAGGATTGCTTGATATCGAGCCCTATAAAGGGGGCAAGGCGCTGACTGATTCCGGGCGCGCGGCGATCAAACTATCCTCCAACGAATCTGCCCTGGGGCCAAGCCCGCAGGCCGTGGCGGCATTTCGGGACGTTGTCGCCAGCCTTAAACGTTATCCCGATGGCGCAGCAACCGCATTGCGGACGGCGATTGCCGGCCATTACGGGCTGAATGCCGACCATATCATTTGCGGCAACGGGTCAGACGAGATTATTCAGCTGCTGTGTCAGGCATATCTCGGCCCGGGTGACGAGATGTTATATAGCGAGCATGGCTTTTCGCTTTATGCGATCGCCGCGCGCGCGGCCGGTGCCACCCCCGTCGCCGCGCCGGAAAAAAATCGCATCACCGATGTCGATGCATTGCTGGCGCAGGTGACGCCCGCGACGCGTATTGTATTTATTGCCAACCCGAACAATCCGACCGGGACCTATCTGCCGCAGAACGAATTGCAAAGGCTGCGTGCGGGCCTGCGCGACGATATCTTGCTGGTGCTTGATGCCGCCTATGCGGAATTTGTTCGCCGTAATGATTATGCGGCAGGTATCGAGCTGGTGGCCGGCAATGATAACGTTGTGATGACGCGGACCTTTTCCAAGATTTACGCTTTGGCGGGCTTGCGACTGGGCTGGGCTTATTGTCCGAAGGCCATTGTCGATGTGCTGAACAGAATTCGCGGTCCCTTCAATATCAATATCGCCGCACAGGCCGCGGGGATTGCGGCCTTGCAGGACCGTGCCTTTACCGAAGCCGCTGTCGATCATAATGAGAAATGGCTGGCCTGGCTTGAGGCGGAGCTGCGCCAGCTTGGATTGCGGACCGAGCCGAGCGTGGGCAATTTTCTGCTGATCAGCTTTCCCGAGACAGCGGGAAAATCCGCGCAGGCGGCCGACGCCTTCCTGCAGCAGCAGGGATTGATTTTGCGCCGGATGGAAAGTTACGGATTCGCCAATGCCCTGCGGCTGACGGTGGGGACGGAAACCGAAAACAAGGCCGTCATCGCTGCCTTGCAGCTTTTTATGCAGGATGGAAATGATGCCGCAAAGTGAAGCGCCATATAAGCGGGTGGCATTGATCGGACTTGGATTGATCGGGTCATCGATCGGCTGGGCGATAAAGCGCGCGGGCCTTGAGACCGAATTTATCGGCTATGCCCGCAGCGAGCAGACGCGGCAGACCGCCTTGCGGCTTGGTTTCGTCGACGCGGTTGCCGCATCGGCGGCTGAAGCCGTGCAGGGCGCGGATCTTGTTATTCTCTGCTCACCGATCGGGACCTATAGTGCGTTGGCTGCGGAAATCGCCCCGCATCTGTCGCCCGGTGCAACCATATCGGATGTCGGTTCGGTAAAAATGGCGGTTGTGCGCGATGTTGGCCCGCTGGTGCCCGACGGGGTTGAATTCGTGCCCGCGCACCCGATTGCGGGGACCGAACATTCGGGGCCAGAGGCGGGCTTTGCCGAGCTGTTTGACAATCGCTGGTGTATTCTGACGCCGCCGCCGGGCGCTAACCGGCAGGCAGTCGCACGGCTTGCCGGTTTCTGGCGCGCCTGCGGCAGCGATGTCGATTTCATGACCCCCGAGCATCACGATCTGGTGTTGGCGGTGACAAGCCATCTGCCGCATCTGATCGCCTATAATATCGTCGGCACCGCCGCGGATTTGGAAACCGTGACCCAGCAGGAAGTGATTAAATATTCCGCCAGCGGATTTCGTGATTTCACCCGGATCGCGGCTTCCGATCCGACCATGTGGCGCGATATTTTCCTGAACAACCGGGAGGCGGTGCTTGAAATGCTGGGCCGGTTTACCGAAGATCTGGCGGTATTGCAGCGGGCGATCCGCTGGGGCGACGGGGATGCGTTGTTCGACACATTCAGCCGCACCCGCGCGATACGGCGCGAAATTGTCGAAGCCGGTCAGGATACGGATAAACCTGATTTCGGGCGGCAGCAAAAAAACAAATAAATCAACGTGGGGAGGGAAGTCATGGGCGGCGCAACGGTAAAGGTGGCGGGCGCCACGATTTCAACCACTCACTGGATCGGCGGGGAAAGGGTTGGCTCACAAGAGACTTTTCCTGTTTTCTCGCCGATCGACGGTACGCATCTGGCGGATGTCGCAGCCGGTGGCGAAAAGGAAGTGGCCGCGGCGGTGGCTGCCGCGCGGCAGGCATTTCCAGCCTGGGCCGGGCTTGGGCCCGAAGGCCGCGCGCCGATCCTGAAACGCTTTGCCGAGGCGATTTCGGCGCGGGCGAATGAACTTGCAGCGGTCGAAACCCTCGATAACGGTTCGCTGCAAATCGGCAATGCGATGCGCACGATGCCGCGTGCCGCGCATAATATCGATTATTTCGCCGATCTTGCGCTCAAGATGAAGGGGCAGGAAATCGATTCCCCCGAAGTCGTCAATCATGTCCATTACGACCCTGCCGGGGTCGCGGCCTTGATCACGCCCTGGAACGCGCCTTTCATGCTGACCACCTGGAAGGTGGGGCCCGCACTTGCCGCCGGCAATACGGTTGTCGTCAAGCCGCCTGAATGGGCGCCGCTGACCTGTTCCCTGATGGCCGATATCGCGGCAGAAGCGGGGGTGCCGCCCGGTGTACTAGATCGGAAGAGAGTACACCGGGCGGCACCC
>CALAQW010000046.1 GCA_937888955.1 uncultured Alphaproteobacteria bacterium
GATCGAGATGTAGCCGTGACTGGAGTTCAGACGTGTGCTCTTCCGATCTATCGGCGCAACAATTGCCGCATCCGCCTGCCGAAATGCCTCGGCCATGCAGAAATGTGCAACAAGCCCACATAACGCCAATGCAAGAACCCATAACCATATCAGCCCGTCAGGCGGCAGGGCTGGCAAACCACCTGACGCGACAATCCCCATCGGGGCCTGCATCAAAGTCATATAAAAAATAATGCACAAAGAGGTTTCGTCGGCGGAAAGCCGTTTGGTCACAAGCATATTGCCGGCAAAGCCGATTGCCGCCGCTAGCGCCCAAACCTGACCGCTATCAAGTGCGAGGCCCGCATCCACACCGAACGGGCGCACAACTGTCAGCACACCCAGAAAGCCCAGGAGACCGGCGACACTCCGCTTCAGGGAAAACCGTTCGGCAAGGAAGAGCGGCGCAAGCAGCAACACCCAGACAGGGGAGGTAAACTCCAGCGCGAAAAGCTGCGCCAGCGGGATCATCAGAACGGCCGTGAACCAACAAAACTGCCCCGTGAAATGCAGCAAATTCCGCAGCAAATGCATGTGCAGCAAACCGCTGCGCAACTGGCCATATCCTTGTGGCGAGAGCCCGACGATCATGCAAACCACGCCACAGCCGATGACGCTGCGCCACACAAGCAGGTCGGCGGTCGACAATACACGCCCGGCCTCCCGCCCCGCGACAGCCATCAGGGATAACGCGCTCAACGCACCGGCCATCCATAATGCCGCGCGCCAGATCCGACCGGTTTCTCCCATTCCAGGCGCGTTATTCAATCAGGACCGGACGTCGCCGAGGTGCCTGTCCAATCCCCTTCGGGAACGCCCAAACAAAGCAAATACCCGTCCGGATCACGAAGATACAGTTCACGCATTCCATACCAGCTTGTCTCTGGCCCCTTGACGATCGCATCATCGTTCAGTTTGGCGGCAACAGCATCTGGATCAAATCCGCGCAGATAGATCGCACCGGTCAAATGCGGCGTGGCAAATTCCGGCACCCCCGGCACATCCCCGGCCAGCGACGCCGCAGTCTGCAGCATCAATTGTCCATCTGCCCAACTCACAATCGCAAAAACAGGGTTCTCAATGCAGTCATCCCCCTGAACGTAGCTCTGCTCCGCCGCCACGCTGGTTTCGAGCGAAAAACCTAGTGTCGCGCGATAAAATGCGACCGAACGTGCGACATCAGCAACAACCAGATTTGGTACAATCATCACTGCCCCCTTGTCAGATGACCCCGGTCAACCTTTCAGGATCGTGGTGCCGGCATATTCCGCGCTGCGGCCAAGCTCTTCCTCGATACGGATAAGCTGATTATATTTCGCGACCCGGTCCGAACGGGCAAGCGAGCCCGTCTTGATCTGACCGCAATTGGTCGCCACCGCAAGATCGGCAATCGTCGCATCCTCGGTCTCGCCGGAACGGTGCGACATGACGGCTGTATAGCGCGACCGGTGCGCCAGCTCGACCGCTTCGAGGGTCTCGGTCAGGCTGCCGATCTGGTTCACCTTCACAAGGATCGAATTGCCGACGCCGCGTGCAATACCATCCGCCAGCCGCGCGCGATTGGTGACGAACAGGTCATCGCCGACAAGCTGCACCTTACTACCGATCGCATCGGTCAGCGCCTTCCAGCCTTCCCAATCATCCTCGGCCATACCATCTTCGATCGAGATGATGGGATAATCGCTGACAAGCTTGCCGTAATAGGCGGCCATGCCCGCGCCATCCAGGGTCTTGCCTTCCCCGGCCAGCACATAATTGCCGTCCTTGTAGAACTCGCTCGACGCGGCATCGAGCGCAAGATAGACATCGCGGCCCGGCTTCAAACCCGCCTCCTCAATCGCCCGCATGATGAAATCGAGCGCTTCGGTGCTCGAACCAAGCGCGGGAGCAAAGCCGCCCTCATCCCCCACATTGGTGTTATGGCCCGCGGCTTTCAGCCCGGCTTTGAGCGTATGAAACACCTCGGCCCCCATCCGCACCGCCTCGGCGATGGAGCCCGCGGACACCGGCATGATCATGAATTCCTGTATGTCGATGGGGTTGTCGGCATGCGCGCCGCCATTGACGATATTCATCATCGGCACCGGCAGCACCCGCGCGGCAGGACCGCCGATATAGCGGTAAAGCGGCAGATCAAGCTCATCGGCCATCGCCTTGGCAAGCGCGAGCGAGACGCCCAGGATCGCATTCGCGCCGAGCCGCGATTTGTTGGGTGTGCCATCAAGCTCCCCCATCATGCGATCGAGCATGATCTGCTCTTCCGCCTCCATCCCCGACAGCAGGTCAAAGATCTCGCCATTCACCGCGTCGACCGCCTTGCGCACCCCCTTGCCCAGATAGCGCGCGCCGCCATCGCGCAACTCAACCGCCTCATGAATGCCGGTTGATGCGCCCGACGGCACCGCCGCGCGGCCCTTCGCACCGCTTTCCAGCAGGATATCGACCTCGACGGTCGGGTTCCCCCGGCTGTCCAAAATTTCCCGGCCGGTAATATCGATAATCGCGCTCATAAACAGGGCTCTCCGCCTTAATTCAGGAAACCAAAATTCTTGGGGCCGTTATTACCCGATGCAGGGCTTTGGGGAAAGTCGGTCGTGCCGATTTCCATCCAAGGCCTTGGCCCGGCAAACCCGCCCGTGCGGCCGCTGTTCAACTGCCACGATGCCAATCCCAAAGCCGTGGGCAAAGCCGCCGCAATGCGACCCACAACCGCTCTGATCTGCCGCGATAGGCGCTGCGCGCGCCCCGTTCGACCGCCGCCCACAACATCTGCGCTACGATCTCGGGCTGATCGAGGGACATATTCATATCAGCCGCCACACCTTCATCGCCGGGCGGCGCGGTGTCGGTTGCGCGCGGCGCGATATAGCAGACCCGGATGCCACGCGGCGCAAGCTCAAGCCGCAGCGCATCGGACAATCCCCGCAGGCCGAATTTCGCCGCCGAATAGGCGCTGAATTCCGGATCGGGCAAATCGCCATTGACCGATCCCACATTGACGATGACGGGCCATTCCGAACGCGCGAGCAACTCAAGGCTGTCGCGGATCAGCGCCGTGGGCGCGGCAAGATTGACCGCGAATGTTTCCGCAATCGCCGCATCCGTCATCGCCGATAATGGCCCCATGTGAAAGGCACCAGCATTATTGACAAGGATATCAAGACGGCCCTCGCGCCGGGCCAGTTCGGCAAGCAAATCGTGCCGCTGCTGCGGAACGGTAATATCGCACGCAAAGGCCCAGCCGACCGAAGCCGCACCCGTGCCCCCCGGCAACAGCGACAGCGTTTCGTGCAGCGCGGCTTGCCGCCGGCCTACAAGAACCGGCCGCATGCCGCGCGCCACAGCAGCGATCGCCACCGCGCGCCCGATCCCCGAACCCGCACCGGTGATCAATACGACCTGTCCCGCAAGTCTTGTCTTCCTGTTCATCACGCCTTTACCCGCATCTCACAATTCCCGTCATTTGTATTAATTAGGCCGTAAGCAGATTAAACATTCAAACGTACGTATTAACTTGCATGCCGACACAAACAAGCATTGACATTGATCCGTTGTCGGAAAATCATAAAATTCCACGGTTTTGGCCCCCTGAATTGGCGAAAGCGGCTTGTGAGCGGGGGTCAGTTCAGGCATAACTAAACCATAATAATAAATTCGAGGGGACATTCCAGATGAGTGACTCGTCTCCCGCTAACGCGGGACAGCAGGAAGGTACTGCGCTGTTTTCGACGAACTACAGACGCTATGTGCTTGGCGTGCTGGTTTTTGTCTATGTCTTTAATTTCATCGACCGGCAGATCCTTGCGATCCTGATGCAGCCGATCAAGGAAGATCTGGGACTGAACGATACCCAGCTTGGCTTCCTGTCGGGCATTGCCTTTGCGGTCTTCTATGCGACGCTTGGCATTCCGATCGCACGGCTTGCCGATACGCGTTCGCGGGTGAATATCGTGTCGATCTCGCTCGCTGTCTGGTCGATCATGACGGCGGTGACGGGCTTTGCACAGAATTTCTGGCAGATGGCGGCGGCCCGTATCGGCGTCGGCATTGGCGAGGCCGGTTGCAGCCCGCCTTCCCATTCGCTGATTTCAGACTATTTTCCGCCTGAAACGCGTGCCACCGCCCTGTCGATCTATGCGCTTGGCATTCCGATCGGCATCCTGTTCGGCTTTCTGGCCGGTGGCTGGATCGAACAGTTCTTCGGTTGGCGTCTGGCTTTCTTCGTCGTCGGGGTGCCCGGTGTCTTTCTGGCGATCGTTGTCAAACTGACCCTGCGCGAACCGCCCCGCGGACATTCCGAAGCCATCAAGAGCGACGCGCCGCCACCGGAAATCAAGCGGGTGCTTGCCTATCTCTGGGAACGCAAATCGTTCCGGCATCTGGCACTTGCGGCCGCCATTCACGGCTTTGTCGGCTATGGCATGACCTCGTGGCTGCCGGCCTTCCTCAGCCGCTCATACGGCATGAGCAGCGGTGAGATCGGCACCTGGCTTGCCATGCTGGTGGGCGTTGCCGGCGGGCTTGGCACGATCTCGGGCGGCTATATCTCCGACAAGTTCGGCAAGAAGGATGCCCGCTGGTATATGTGGGTACCGGCGATTACCCTGGGGCTCAGTGTACCGTTTTTCATCTCAGCCTTTGTAGCGACCGACCAGTTGCACACCATGATGCTGCTGATCGTGCCGCTATATTTCGGCACATTCTATCTCGGGCCGACCTTTGCCATGGTGCAAGGGCTTGTCGAGGTGCGGATGCGCGCGATCGCTGCGGCGGTACTGCTGTTCGTTCTGAACCTGATCGGACTTGGCCTCGGGCCGCAGATTGTGGGGATCGTCAGTGATCTGCTTACCCCGATATTCGGCATCGAAGCGCTGCGTTACGCGCTGATGGCGGTGTTCCTGGGTAATCTCTGGTCGGCATTCCACTACTATATTGCCTCACGGCATCTGCGCGCCGATCTCGCGGCAAACCCGGAGCGTATGCGGGATGCGCCAAGTGCTGTGGAAGCGGAGGCACTGGCCGAACGCGGCAGTTGACCTCAGAACAGGGTTCACGCCGGACCCGATTGCAGAAACAAAAAAACCCCGGCAGCGTGTTCCGCTGCCGGGGTTTTCCTTTTCGCGTATCCTGTGCTGAGCGTCAGCCTATGACAGATAGCCAAGCGCTTCCGGCACGAACGGCTCAACCTCCGACAGGCGGCCATCGCGGATCTTGTTGGCCCAGTCGGGATCGACAAGCAGCGCCCGCCCGACAGCGATCAGATCGAACTCCTCACGCTCCAGACACTCGACAAGCCGGGTGATATCGGCAACGCCGGCCGACGCACCGCGCATCGACGCCATGAATTCATCATCAAGCCCGACACTGCCAACGCTCATGCTCGGCAGGCCGGTAAGCTTCTTGCACCAGCCCGCAAGATTGAGGGTCGAGCCATCGAATTCCGGTTCCCAGAAACGCCGGGTACTGGCATGCAGCATATCGGCCCCCGCATCGACAAGCACACCGAGGAAAGCTTCAAGGTCTTGCGGTGTCGGCGCAAGCTTTGCCTCATAATCCTGCTGCTTCCATTGCGAGAAGCGGAACATGACAAGAAAGTCAGGCCCGACCGCCTTGCGCACGGCGCGCAAGATTTCCTGCGCGAAACGGGTGCGGTTCAGCATCGACCCGCCATACCCATCTGTACGCTGATTGGTTCCTTCCCAGAAAAACTGATCGATCAGATAGCCATGCGCCCCGTGTATCTCTACCCCGTCAAAGCCAACTGCCTTCGCATCCCGCGCCGCATCGGCGAACGCCTGCACGACATCGTCGATTTCCGCTTGCGTCATCGGCTCGGATATCTGCTTGCCCGGCCGGATCAGCCCCGATGGCCCGACCGATGGCGCGTCGGGGAAATGCCCGGTGCCCTGCTTGCGCATCATGCCCACATGCCAGATTTGCGGCACGATGAAGCCGCCGGCCGCATGCACCTCGTCCACCACATGCTTCCAGCCCGCCAGCGCCGCTTCCCCGTAAAAGCGCGGAATATTCGCATCAAAGTTCGAGGGCGGATGATTGACGTTCGTGCCTTCGGTGATGATGAAGGGGGTGCCGCCCTCAACCCGCCGGCGATAATAGCGCGCGACCTCTTTTGTCGGCACACCGTCGGGCGACTGACTGCGCGTCATGGGCGCCATGGCGATACGGTTGGGGAAGCTGTGCCATTTCGTCTCGTAGGGGCGGAAAAGCGCGGAGTGGGCGTTGTTCATCTGGTAGTCCCTGCCAATTATTATGAATTTTCGATGGCGGGACTATATCAGCGCGCCCCGGGATTGACAGCGTGCTATTCGCCGGCAGCTTTGCGCCGCGCGGCAAGCGTTGCAAGAATTTCCGCATGCCTGTGCTGGTCGAGATCGTAGCGCAGGAAATAGATAATTCCGACGACCATGCCGATCGCCATGATCGGCCCGTAAAACAGGCCAAGCTCGGTAAGCATTTCTGGCGCAACGGTCCCCGGTTCGACATGCCTGGGAAATCCGATGATATCGATGGCGAACCCCGCGATCATGTGCCCGAAGGCCGATGCGGCTTTGCCTGCAAATGCCGCCGCGCCGAAAAAAATTCCCTCCTGCCGCCGCCCCGAAGACAGTTCATGGGAATCGGCAACGTCGGCCATCATCGACCCGCCGCTCACCCCCGCGACCGCGCCCGCGAAAGCCGTCAGGAAAACCAGCAACTGCAGCGTTGGTAACAACAGCATACTGTCATTTGCCGGAAACAGGCTGATTTCGCGCAAGCCCGGCCCGATTGCCCCGAAAATACCCAACGCGGCAAGCCCGACGACAAATGCCCTTTTCTTGTCAAACCGGACATGGAACCGCCGCGCAACCATCAACCCCGCCAGATAACCAATCCCGCCCGACACGACGAAAGAGGAAATCTGCGCCTGCGACAATTCCCAGTAATAGGTCGACATATGCAGTGACAAGGCCGCATGGGTGCCAAGCACGATGTAAAGAAACATCATGCCGATGAAGAGCGACCGGAAAGCCCCGTTCCCCATCGCCTCGCGTAATTCGCGGAACATGCGCGACAGCCCGATCCGCCCCTGCCCACCGCTTGCCTGTGGCAGGTGGGGGACAAGATGCTGCGTGCCACGCGCGCAGATCAGCACCGTCAGCATCATGATCAGCGACATCGCCAGAGCAAACGGGGGATAGGCCGCACCGTTCAGCTGCCCGTTGGGAAATTCCGGTGTCGGGGCAAGAAACAGATTAAGCCCCAAAAGCAGCGCCCCGACCGATCCCAGCGCCCCGAAGACCGACCGGATCGCCACAATCCCCGTGCGTTCGGTATAATTGCTCGTCAGCTCCGCCCCAAGCGACAGATAGGGCACCTGGAACAGGGTCATGGCGGTTCGCGTCAACACCGAAAAGACGCAGAGCCAGCCAAACAGGGCATATTGCCCAAGCCCGTCAGGCGGCACGAACAGCAGGTAAAAGAAAAGCCCGAGCGGCAGGATCGAGGCGTACATCATCGGATGCCGCCGCCCCAGCCTGCCGGTCATCCCGTCTGATACCGATCCCGCAAGCGGGTCGGTAATCGCATCGAATAGAAGCGCAACACCGACCGCCAGCCCCGCAAGGCTACCCGACAGGCCCAGCACCTGCACATAATAGAAGAACAGGAAGAATTCGAAGGCCCGCCCCTTCACCCCTTCCGAGATACGGCCGACGGCATAGAGATATTTCGTGCCACGGCTGACCCGCGGCACAGACGCACTCGCCGGCCGGTCGTCTGTCACGGGCGGTTCCTCCTCAACCCATTGTCACAACGACACCCCCATCTTCATCCCGCCGCATGATGCGACGGCGCATGCGCGTTGGCAAAGAAATTCGGCCATTTCGTCGCGCCAAGCACCCCGGTTGTGCGCAAATAACCGTAAAGGAGGCTGCAATCAGGAGCCCAAGCTGCAGGCAAGGCAAATATGGCAATGCGCGCACCAAGTTGCAGGCGGAGGTCTCCCTCTAGGATTGCCACACCACATATCGGTACTGATCCAACCTTGCAAAAGAATAACAGCAAATTACTTCCGCACCTAAGTTGAACAAGCTCAGATCGAATTTTGGCTATTGAATGAAATCGCCTCTGCCTTTGGCTTCTTTTTGCGAACAACAACTGTTCCGGCGATTTTGTCGTGCCACCCCTGCTTTTGGCGATCAAAAGCAACCCAAACAATCCCAAGACCAAATGGTATAAATGCGACAAAATACAAAAGATAGCGCCCGATATACTGACCAATACTAGCAGGTTCCCCCGTCTTTGAATCAACAATACGTGCACCCACAATCATTTTACCGGGTGTCGCCTGCTTAATTGACCAAAAGACAATGACCAGTACCGCAGGAAAAACACCGGACACCAGAATATCAATTGGACCTTCAAAAAGCTGATCACTTCATAACAGCAGCAACAAAAAGTGAAAAAGAATCGCATCCCCTACTCCCCGATATCGCAGAAGCGGTCGCAACTAAATATAGCGAGACAAACTCTTAGAAAACCAAGCAGATGGCGATCCCGGTAGGATTCGAACCTACGACCTGCGGATTAGAAGTCCGCTGCTCTATCCAGCTGAGCTACGGGACCAAAGCCTGCCTCAATCCGTGCGCCTTACCGCTTTTTCCGCGCCTCAATGGGTCCAGGGCATTGTGCGGTCGGACCGGAAATTATCCGAATAGGTGCGGATCCTGCGCCGTTTGGGTGTTGGCGGAATAAGCTGATAGTCGATGCCGTGCTTTTCGGCGAATGCGATGGCTGCCTCGCGGCTGTCGAATTTCAGCCGGACTTCATTATTTTTCATATCCGACGCGCTCGTCCAGCCCATCAGCGGCTCCACCCGCTTGGCGGCCGACGCCTCGAAATCCATCAGCCAATGATCGCTATTGCCCCGGCCCGACTGCATCGCATTCTTCGCCGGTTGATAAATCCGCGCCACCATTCCCAGATCCCTTGTCTTTTCAGCCTGTTTTCCGCCCTGCCCGGCAATCTGACTGCAACATCTACATGCGCGGCGGGCATTTGCAAGATAAACAACGCATTACCCGGCCGCCATCCACAAAATGCGCCCCAAGCTCCAAGGACACGCCGACCGGGATCAGCGCCCAGGCTGCGGCATTTACGATGCGAACCGGTCCATCGCCTGCGCCATCGTGATATCGAGATCGGTAATCCCGCCCGCATCATGGGTCGCCAGCGTCACATCGACCTTGTTATAGACGTTGAACCATTCGGGGTGATGATCCATTTTTTCCGCCAGCAGCGCAATCCGGCTCATCCAGCCGAAGGCGGCATTGAAATCGGCGAACTGAAATATCTTGCGGATCGCCTCGCGCCCCTCGACCTCTTCCCATCCGCTCAAGGTGGCAAGCGCCTGCCGGCGCGCGTCATCTGTCAGTTTTTTCGCCATCGTGATTCCCGACCCTACCCTCAATTGATGCCTGTGTGCATACCGGTCGGCATGCACCTATCCATAATCCGCAAATACCTGCGCCTGATAGCGCTGCTCCACCCGGTAATGGGTGCCATCGCGCGACTGATGGCTCGACATTAGCAGGAATTCCTCCACAGCGAACGCCCCGAAGCCCAACATGTTATTATGCGCGATGAAACCGCCAAGCCGGTCACGGGCCGCAAATTTCAGCCGCGCAAGCGTCACATGCGGCACATAGCGGCGCGTATCGGGGGGCACGCCCGCGCGCGCAAGCGCCAGATTGACCCGCTCATGCAGCCGCATCAGTTCCGGATTGGGCGCGACACCCGCCCACAGCACACGTGGCTTGTCGCCCCCGAACTGATCAATGCCGTCAAGCCGCAAATCGAATGGCAAAAAATCGATACCGGCCAGCGCATGGTCGATATCGCGGAGCCGCTCGTGGCTTACCTCACCGATAAAACGCAAGGTAAGATGCAGCCGTTCGGGTGAAATCCAGCGCGCGCCGGGAATACCGCCGCAGATCAGCCCAAGCCGCTGCTGCAATTCGGATGGCAGGCCAATGGCAACAAAAATCCGGGCCATAAAAATCCCTTATTTTGAGACGCCCAAGCGCGATGCGGGGAACAGCGCTATCCTGACTGTAACAACGCAATCACATATGGCGCGATTCGTTCAACAATGATCTCCACCCCCGCAGCATTGGGGTGAATCATGTCAGCTTGATTTAACCGCGGATCCGCCGCGACGCCTTCGAGGAAAAAAGGATAAAGCGGCACCTCATATTCCGCTGCGACACTTGCAAAAACCGCATTGAAGGCATCGGCATAATCGCGCCCCATATTGGGCGGCGCCCACATCCCCGCAAGCAGCACCGGCAAGCCGCGCGCGCGCAACCGTTCCACGATCTGGCGCAGATTTTCCTCCGTCAGTGCCGGCGACAGCCCACGCAAGGCATCATTGCCGCCAAGTTCGACGATAACCGCATCCGCATCCGCGCCAATCGACCAGTCGAGCCGCGCAAGCCCGCCCGCCGTCGTATCGCCCGAGACCCCGGCGCCTTCCACTTCCACCGCATGGCCAAGCGCTTTGAGATGCGCTTCAAGCCGTGCGGGAAACGCCTCTTTTTCGCTGAGCCCGTATCCGGCGGTCAAACTGTCCCCCAGAATGACAAGCCGCTGCACAGGTTCAGAGGCAGAGGCGGTGGAAACGGAAACCACCGGCAGGATCAGAAGTAGCAGCGCCCACAGAACCAGTGCATTCGCAGCCCGGCGCCGTACTGTGCCATTGAAAATATTCAAGTTGGGGATATGTTCTGACATAAGCTTTCTCAACGGACACAGACCTTGCCCCAGCCAATCATCGCCTTCGACAATCTGCATCTAACATTGGGAAGTCGTGCCGGGCAGGTCAATATCCTGCGCGGCATCGATCTGGAGATTGCGCCGGGCGAGGCGATCGGCCTGATCGGCCCGTCGGGTTCGGGCAAGTCCAGCATGCTGATGATGATGGCGGGCCTTGAGCGGCCAAGTTCGGGCCGCATTCTGGTCGCCGGCCAGGATCTTGGCGCGATGGATGAGGATGCGCTGGCCCGGTTCCGGCGCGATACAACCGGCATCGTGTTCCAGTCCTTTCACCTTGTTCCCACCATGACCGCACTTGAAAATGTCGCCGTGCCGCTTGAGCTGGCCGGCCGGCGCGACGCCTTTGATCGGGCCGCGCGCGAACTTGCCGCCGTCGGACTGAGCGACCGGGCGGACCATTATCCGGGGCAGCTTTCAGGCGGTGAGCAGCAGCGCGTGGCGCTGGCCCGCGCGGTCGCGGGCAATCCGCAGATCCTGCTTGCCGATGAACCGACCGGCAATCTTGACCAGGCGACAGGCGCGCAGATTATCTCGCTGATGTTTGCGTTGCGCGAACGCAGCGGCGCGACACTGATGCTGATCACCCATGATCCTGCGCTTGCCGGCTTGTGCGACCGGGTCGTGCATCTGCGCGATGGCAAGATCGACCGCATCACCCCCGGCGCGGCAACAGGCAAGCCGGACGTGATAGCGCAGCCCCGCGCGCAGACCGGCACGGGAAACTGACGCCCCGGTATGCAGACTGCCCCCGCCAGCAGACCCGCGACACATCGCGGTGCTTTTCCCGGGCAAGGGCTGCCTGTCTTCCTGCGCATCGGCCTGCGTGAGCTGCGCGGCGGGCTGAAAGGCTTCCGGATATTTCTCGCCTGCCTTGCATTGGGGGTCGCCGCCATTGCCGCGGTCGGATCGGTCGCAAGCGCCATCAGCCGCGGGATCGAGGCGGAGGGGCAAATCCTGCTTGGCGGCGATGTCGATCTGCGGCTGAGCTACCGCGCGGCAACGGCGCGCGAAATCGACCATCTCACGCAGACGGGTACGGTATCGGTCAGTCACGAACTGCGCGCGATTGCCAAGAACCCGGCGAATGACGCGCGCACCCTGGTCGAGCTGAAAGCGGTGGATGGCAATTACCCGCTTTACGGGGCGATCACATTGCGCGATGGCACTGCGATTGCCCGGGCACTCGGACAGCGGGATGGTTATTGGGGCGCGGTGATCGAGGCCCCCCTCGCCGAGCGTCTGTCGGCGCAACCGGGCGATCTGCTGCAGATCGGCGAGCTGCAATACAGGCTTACCGACATCATCGCGCGTGAGCCTGACCGGCTTGCCGGCGGGATGGCGTTGGGCCCGCGCGTGATGATCAGCGGCGATAGTCTGGATGCTACCGGGCTTGTGCAGCCGGGCAGTCTGATCTGGCGGCATTACCGGGTGAAACTGGCCGATGGCGTATCGCTGCCGGACTGGATTGCCGATCTGAAGGCGCGCTTCCCGGATGCGGAATGGCGGCTGCGGACACGCGATAACGGCGCCCCCGGCGTGCGCCAGTTCGTTGAACGGATGTCGCTGTTCCTGACTCTGGTCGGGCTGACGGCGCTGATCGTTGGCGGCGTCGGGGTCGGCAATGCGGTGCGCGGCTATCTGGAGCGCCAGCGCGACACAATCGCCACCCTGAAATGCCTGGGCGCGACAGGCGGGACGATCTTCCGGATCTATCTGACCCAGATCCTCATCCTTGCTTTTTTCGGTGTCTGTATCGGACTTGCGATCGGCGCGGGCGCACCGCTTTTGCTTGAAACCCTGCTGGCCGATCGGGTCCCGATCCCGACGCGTTTCATGCTGTATCCGCAACCGCTTGTCGAGGCGGCGGCTTTCGGGCTGATCACCGCGCTGAGCTTTGCCGTCTGGCCGCTGGCGCGGGCCCGCGAGATTTCGCCCGCCGGGCTGTTCCGCGCACTTGTTGCACCCGAGCGGCATCTGCCACGCTTGCCCTATAGATCGGAAGAGCACACGTCTGAACTATAGGGCAAGCGTGGCAGA
>CALAQW010000047.1 GCA_937888955.1 uncultured Alphaproteobacteria bacterium
GACGAACAGGCGGTAAGGCTGTTCGTCGCCGATGCGGCGGGGGAAGTGCTGGGCTATGCCTATAGCGGGCGCTTCAAGGAACGTGCGGCCTATGCCAGCTCGATCGAGACCAGCATCTATCTGCGCCCCGATGCGACCGGCAAGGGGGTGGGGAGCGCGCTTTACACCGCCCTGTTCGCCGCGCTTGCGCAGCAGGATGTGCATCGCGCCTATGCCGGGATCACCCTGCCCAATGCGGCATCCGAAGCAATCCACCGCCGTTTCGGTTTCCACCGGATCGGCATTTATGGCGAAGTCGGGCGCAAGTTCGGCAAATATTGGGATGTCGCCTGGTATGAACGCGCGCTGTAGGGAAACCGCACATTCGCGGCCTCCGAATCGAACGGTTGTTTGACAAATTCATCCATAGCCATATCCTAGGGAAATGGTGCGTTATTATGCACCGATGGAATGTGACGGGATGTCGCGCGCGTTGCCGGCCCTGTGAGCCAGAGCCCCCTTCATCCCAGCTGTGAGATTTGTAACTGCGATTGAAAGTGACTTGCTATGTCGATGACACAGGATGATGGCGGGTTGGATATTCCAACACCGGCCAAGCTGACCTTCCCCTTTGAGGAGCCGCCGGCATTCGGCGAATATATGGAGGTCGCGCCCGGTATCTACTGGCTGCGCGCGGCGCTGCCTTTCGCGCTCAACCATATCAATATCTATCTGCTGCGCGACGGGGATGGCTGGACGGTCGTCGATACCGGGGTGCGCAGCAAGGAAATCCAGGCCAGCTGGAAAAAGATGATCGACGAGCTGGGCGGCGGCCCGGTCAAGCGGGTTTTCGTTACCCATTTCCATCCCGATCATGTCGGCAATGCCGGCTGGTTCTGCCGCGAATGGGGCACCAAGCTGTGGATGTCGCGCACCGAAATGCTGATGGCGCGGGTGTCTGAAGCGAACAATATGGCCGAGGTGACCGAGGAGGCGACGGCCTTCTATCGCGCCGCCGGATTCGATGACGAACAGATGGAGGCCTATTACAATCGCCGCTCGCGCGGCTTTACCTTCGGGGTCGAGAAGTTGCCGGTCGGTTTCCGCCGCGTCCAGGATGGGGAACGGATCCGCATCGGCGATCATAATTGGGAGATCGTGGTGGGCCGGGGCCATTCGCCCGAGCATGCCTGCCTTTATTCGCCGCATCACAATGTGCTGTTTTCAGGCGATCAGGTGCTGCCCAATATCACCTCCAATGTCAGCGTGATGCCGAACGAGCCGGAGGCCAACCCGCTCAAGGAATGGATTGATTCGCTGGAAGCCATTCGCGACCGGTTGCCCGACGATATGCTGGTGCTGCCGGCGCATAACCGCCCCTTTTACGGGTTGCATGCAAGGCTGACGGCGCTGATTGACGGACATGAGCGGAATCTGCGCGATCTGCACGATCTGTGCGCCGACCCCAAGCGCGCGATCGATGTGTTCCCGGTGCTGTTTGCGCGTGAAATCGATAATGACGTGCTGTTCATGGCGACAGGCGAAAGCATCGCGCATATCAATTGCCTGCTGCAGCGCGGCAATCTGGCGCGGGAGGTGGATGGTAACGGTATCGCCTATTACCGGCAGACCGATGTCACTCCGGTGAAAAGAAAACAGGCGGCGGAATAAACCGCCGCCATGAACAGAAGCGTCGCATCAGGATGCGGCGCGACCCGTATATGAAAAGACCTGCCTTTTTTGAAAGGCAGGTCTTGTCACTTCTGTGTCAGCTGTCGCGGCAGGCCCTCAGCTGTCGTCAGCTGTCGCGACAGGCAATGACAACCTTGCCTTTGACTTTCCGGCCTGACAGATCGTGCATTGCCTGCACCGCCTGCTCCAGCGGATAGACCGCCGAGATATGCGGCTTGACCTTGCCCTCCACATAGAATTGCATCAGCTCGCGATTATTCTCGCGGTTATCCTCGGGCTGGCGTTCGGTGAAGGCGCCCCAGAACACGCCGACGATCTGGCACCCTTTCAGAAGTGTCAGATTGAGCGGAATGCGCGGAATTTCGCCATTGGCGAAACCGATCACAAGAAAGCGTCCGTTCCAGGCGGTCGCCCGCAGCGTGGCTTCGGAGAAATCGCCGCCGACCGGATCATAGACCACATCGGCACCCGCGCCATTGGTCAGCGCCTTGACCCGTTCCTTCAGATCTTCGGTACTGTAATTGATCAGCTCGTCCGCGCCATGTTCCTTGCACAGGGCCAGCTTGTCATCGGTCGAGGCGGCGGCGATCACCCGTGCGCCCATTGCCTTGCCAAGCTCGACCGCGGCAAGCCCCACGCCGCCGGCAGCGCCGAGCACGAGCAGGGTTTCGCCCGGCTTGAGCTGGCCGCGCTGCTTCAGCCCGTGATAGGAGGTGCCATAGGTCAGCAGGAAAGCCGACGCGGTTTGAAAATCCATCGCGTCGGGGATCGGGACAACGCGGGTGGCGCGGGTGGCCACCTGCTGCGCATAGCCGCCATTACCGACATAGGCAAGCACCCGGTCACCGACCGAAAAGTCATTTACCCCTTCGCCAACCGCACTGATAACGCCGGCCACCTCGGCCCCTGGTGAAAAGGGCAGATCGGGCTTTTCCTGATATTTACCCTCGATAATCAGCACGTCGGGAAAGTTCGCGCCGCAGGCATAGGTATCGATTACCACCTGTCCGGGGCCGGCGGTGAGTTCGGGCACATCCTCGATCACCAGTGTTTCGGGGGGGCCCAGCTCTTTACACAATACTGCCTTCATCGTTCTTCCTTCCCTTCCGCATCATCGCGGATTGTCAGTTCAGCCATCAATCATCAAAGAATTATCAAAGATCGGCGTCGGGGCCTATGGTTTTGCGCAGCCGCGCGAAGGCAAGCCGGATGCGCGACTTGACGGTGCCGAGCGGCAGCCCCGTATGCCGGGCGATCTCCCCATGCGACCAGCCGCGCGTCATTGCCAGGCGAATGATTTGCGCCTGTTCGTCGGGCAGGGCGGCGATGGCACGGTGAAGCGCGTCGTCGCGCTGGGTCGCAGCGACCAGATTGTCGGGATGCGCGGGCGGGGTGCCCTGCAACATCGGTTCGGCGGGATCGAGCTTTTCGCGCGCCGCGCGCCGCGCCAGATCGATGCGCCTGTTGCGCGCGATGGTATAAAGCCAGGTGGCGACATTGGCGCGCGCCGGGTCAAACAGATGCGCCTTGTTCCAGGCGGTCAGCATGACTTCCTGCGCGATCTCCTCCGCCGCTTCGGGGGCGATGCCCATGCCCATGACAAAACCTTTCAGTCGCGGCGCGAAATGGTTGAAAAGCGCGGTAAAAGCCATGCGATCCCGGTCACGCGCGATCGCGCCCATCAGATCGGCATGATCTGTTTTATCCTTTGCGTGTAAATTCAAAGGCCTGTGCTGAGCGGCAGTCATGCTGCATGATTGATCACAGTTCGGGCTAACTGCAAGTACTGTGCAGTGATTTCACGCGGCTTCCTAGAAATTTGCACATTTCGCGGTTATGTTACGCACAGACAAAAGCGACCAACCAGGAAGGTGATCTAGGTGGGTGTGAGAACTTTTTTTTCGCTGCTGGCGGTGTTTTTCATGTTGGGCACGGTGGCGGCGTCGGCTGCGGCGCCGGAACTGCTCGGTCGTTATCGTGACTGGGATGCTTTCGTGATCAGCGATGGCGGCAACAAGACCTGCTACATGCGCTCGGTTCCGCTCAAGACCGAACCGAGTAATGTCAAACGCGGGGATATCGTGTTATTCGTGACCCATCGCACCCAGGGCGATGTGTCGAACGAGGTCAGTATATTGACCGGCTACCCGTATAAGGAGGGCAGCAGCGTCAGTGCCGAGGTCGACGGTAGCACGAGCTTCACGCTGTTTACCCAGGGTGACGGGGCGTGGCTTGAACGGGCGGCCGATGAAGCGGCAATGGTGAAAGCCATGCGCGCGGGGCAGCGGCTGATCGTCAAGGGCGTTTCGCAACGCGGCACCCGGACGACTGACCGTTATTCCCTGTCGGGATTTACAAGTGCCCATAAGAAAATCGGCACGGCCTGCGGCGTCCAATAGCGGTTGTGACGCGAATATGGCAGTCATGGAGTAACAGTAGAGAATGCAGGCGGCGGAAAATGTAACGGGCAGGGTCAACCTTGTCGGTGCGGATCGCGCGACACTTGCCGCTTGCCTGGCGCAAGCGGGGGTGCCGGAGCGGCAGTTGCGGATGCGCGCGCAGCAGCTTTGGCACTGGATCTATTTCCGGGGGGTGCAGGATTTCGACAGCATGTCGAATATGGCCAAACCCCTGCGCGCGGCGCTGGCCGAACGTTTCAGCCTCGCGCGTCCCGAGATTGCGAGCGAGCAACTGTCCGTCGACGGGACGCGCAAATGGCTGCTGCGTTTTGCCGATGGCAAGGAGGCGGAGACCGTCTTTATCCCCGAGGAGGATCGCGGCACCTTATGTGTGTCCTCGCAGGTTGGCTGTACGCTCAATTGCCGGTTTTGCCATACCGGTACGCAACTGATGGTGCGCAACCTGACACCGGCGGAAATCGTTGCCCAGCTGATGGTCGCGCGCGATGCGCTCGGCGAATGGCCAAGCCCGCCTGACGGTCGGAAACTCACAAATATCGTCATGATGGGGATGGGCGAACCGCTTTACAATTTCGACAATGTGAAGGCGGCCCTGCATATCGTGATGGATAATGAGGGGATCGCGCTGTCGCGGCGGCGGATCACCCTGTCCACCGCCGGGGTCGTTCCGATGATGGCCCGCTGCGGGGAGGAGATCGGCACCAATCTTGCCGTGTCCCTGCATGCGGTGCGCGACGATATCCGTGACGAGATTGTACCGATCAACCGCAAATATCCGCTTGCCGAATTGATGGCGGCCTGCCGCAACTATCCGGGGCTGTCCAATGCGCGCCGTATCACCTTTGAATATGTCATGCTGAAGGGTGTGAATGACAGTCTGGCCGATGCGCGCGAGCTTGTGCGGCTCATTCGCGGCATTCCCGCGAAAATCAACCTCATTCCCTTCAACGCCTGGCCGGGCGCGCCCTATGAATGCAGCGACTGGGAGCAGATCGAAGCCTTTGCCGAGATCGTCAATCGCGCAGGCTATGCCAGCCCGGTGCGGACCCCGCGCGGGCGCGATATCATGGCGGCGTGCGGGCAATTGAAAAGCGCAAGCCAGCGGCAGCGCAAGTCGGAAGTCGCCGCGTGAGGCACTTGCCCCGGCGTCGCATTTCCCTATAGTGCGCGCCTGTTGCCGGAATGCCGGCGGGACTAATTTTCGGATCGCGTCAGATGAGTGACATCAAGAAAGTGGTGCTGGCCTATTCAGGCGGGCTCGATACATCGATCATCCTGAAATGGCTGCAGGAAACCTATCGCTGCGAGGTGGTGACCTTTACCGCCGATCTGGGCCAGGGGGAGGAGCTTGAACCGGCGCGGCGCAAGGCGGAACTGCTCGGCATCAAGGATATTTATGTCGAGGATCTGCGCGAGGAATTCGTTCGCGACTATGTCTTCCCGATGTTTCGCGCCAATGCGCTTTATGAAGGGGTTTATCTGCTCGGCACCTCGATCGCGCGGCCTCTGATCGCCAAGCGGCAGATCGAAATCGCGGCGGAAACAGGGGCGGATGCGGTGTGTCATGGCGCCACGGGCAAGGGCAATGATCAGGTCCGGTTCGAGCTTGGCTATTATGCGCTCAACCCCGATATCCGCGTGATCGCGCCGTGGCGCGAATGGGATCTGAACAGCCGCGCCAAGCTGATCCGCTTTGCCGAGGAGCATCAGATTCCGATTGCCAAGGACAAGCGCGGCGAGGCGCCCTTTTCGGTGGACGCCAATCTGCTGCACACCTCCTCGGAGGGCAAGGCGCTTGAAGACCCCGATCAGTCGGCGCCCGAATATGTCTATCAGCGGACGGTCGCGCCCGAAGATGCGCCCGATACCCCCACCATTATCGAAATCGGGTTCGAGCGCGGCGATGCCGTCTCCATCGACGGGGAGGCTTTGTCGCCGGCGGCGCTTCTGACCCGGCTCAATACGCTGGGCGGGGCGAACGGGATCGGCCGGCTTGATCTGGTGGAAAACCGGTTTGTCGGCATGAAGTCGCGCGGCATCTACGAGACGCCGGGGGGCACGGTGCTGCTTGCCGCCCATCGCGGGATGGAATCGCTGACCCTCGACCGCGGCGCGGGGCATCTGAAGGACGAGCTGATGCCGCGCTATGCGGAGCTGATCTATAACGGCTTCTGGTTCTCGCCTGAACGCGAGATGCTGCAGGCGCTGATCGACAAGAGCCAGGAGCATGTCACCGGCACGGTGCGGCTCAAGCTCTACAAGGGATCGGCCACGGTGATCGGGCGGCGTTCGCCCTATTCGCTCTATTCGGAGGAGCATGTCACCTTCGAGGAAGATGCGGTCTATGACCAGCGCGATGCCCAGGGCTTTATCAAGCTCAATGCGCTGCGGCTGCGGCTGGCGGCTGCACGGGCGCGCCGGATGAACAAGCGCGGCTGAAACCCGCCCGCGCGGGCGAGTTTGGCGGGCCCGTCGCCCTGTTCAGAAATCAGGTGCGGTGATGCCGTTCTGCCGGCAGGCGGCGATCACTGTTGCACGCAACAGGCAGGCGACCGTCATCGGCCCGACACCGCCGGGCACCGGGGTGATCGCACCGGCCACCTCGGCCGCTTCGCGATAAGCCACATCGCCGACAAGCCGGGTCTTGCCCTCGCCCTTTTCGGGGGCGGGGATGCGGTTGATCCCGACATCAATCACCGTTGCGCCGGGCCTGATCCAGTCGCCGCGCACCATTTCAGGCCGCCCGACCGCCACCACCAGAATATCGGCGCGACGGCAGATTTCAGGCAGATCGCGTGAACGCGAATGGGCTACCGTGACGGTGCAGTTCTCATTCAGCAACAGCTGCGCGATGGGCCGCCCGACAAGCTGCGAACGGCCGACGATCACCGCTTCGCGCCCGGAAAGATCGCTGCCCAGCACATGCTGGATGAGGAGAATGCAGCCTGTCGGCGTGCAGGGCACAAGCCCCGTGCCGCCGGTCGCCAGCAGCCCCGCATTCATCACATGCAGCCCGTCGACATCTTTTGCCGGATCGATCGCGGCGACGATCGCGGCCTCGTCAATATGGTCGGGCAACGGGATCTGTACCAGAATGCCATGCACCGCGGGATCGGCGTTCAGCGTGGCGATCCTGGCAAGCAGCGCGTCCTGGCCGGTTTCCGCAGGCAGGCGGTATTCAAAGCTGTTCATGCCCGCCTCGCGGGTTTGCCGGATCTTGTTTGAGACATAGACCTGGCTTGCCGGATCATCGCCGACCAGGATGACCGCAAGCCCGGGCACAAGATCATGCGCTGATGTCAGCGCCGCGACCTTTTCGGCAACGGTTTTCCGCAGCTTTTCGGCAATTGCCTTGCCATCGATGATCTGCGCCTTACTCACAACTTGCTTTCCCTTTCTGCTGCCTGGTGGCCGGCCCTTTTTGCTGTCTGCTGGCCGGATTGTCCGCCGATTCCCGCTGCAAGCGAATCTGCATCGCCTGCGATCAGGATTGTCTTGTTGCGGTCCGTCTGTCCCGCAACGATAGTGAATGCCGATCGCGGCAACCGCCAGCTTTTGGCCAGAAGTTTGATCATGGCCGCATTCGCCTTGCCGCCTTCGGCAATGGCGGTGACCCTGACTTTCAGACAGGCCGTCCCGTCGCCCATTATCCCGGTGCCGGCGATTTCGTTACCCCTTGCGCCCGGTGTCAGCCTGACCCGCAGCCGCAGCCCGTCGGCGCATGCGGTCGCAATGCCGGGTGGCAGCGATGGCATCGCGCCTACATACCGCCATAGACATGCTGGGGTCCGAAAAACTCAAACAAGAGATTCTGCGCGAAAATGATCAGCAGAATAAGGATGACCGGCGAAATATCGATACCGCCGAGATTGGGCAGAAAGCGCCGGATCGGGGCCAGTGCCGGTTCGGTCAGCCGATAGGTCAAATCCATCACCATCGCGACAAAGCGATTCTGCGTATTGACGACGTTAAAGGCAATCAGCCAGCTCATCACCGCATTGATGATAATGACCCACATATATAATTGCAGGAGTGTGACTATAAGCATCAGGATCGATTGCATGTTTGCCTCATCGCCTTTTCGTCAGTCCGTGCCCGGGCCGCTGTCATTGCCGGTCGTGAGAACATGTAAAACGGTCCGTGCGTCCGCGCAACCATTGTCAGGCGCTAGCGGTCCGGACAATAGCGCCGTGAAAGCGGGGGCGGGCCATCATATCACGTCTCATCAAGTTCAATGCCATTGACCTGTGCCGCCAGCGGCGTTATAAGCCGCCTCCTCGAATATCGAAACTGACTGACTATCCAAATACAGGGCTTTACGGAGATGGCCAATTCCCGCCAGGCGAAAAAACGCATTCGCCAAACAGCACGCCGGACCATGGTGAACAGCGATCGGCGCAGCCGTGTGCGGACATTCGTGCGCAAGGTCGAAGAAGCGATTGCCAGTGGCGATCAGACCGCTGCGGCGCAAGCCCTGCGGCAGGCAGAGCCCGAATTGATGCGCGGTGCGCAGAAGGGTGCCTTCGAACGACGCGCAGCCTCGCGCAAGGTGTCGCGGCTGACGATGCGCGTCAATAAAATGTCCTCCTGAACAGGATTTGCAAGGCGTCCGGATCTCCGGGCGCGGCAGGCGAGGGGCTTGGTCTGACCATGCCCCTTTTTTGCGGCCCGGCCTGCATCCGGCCGTATGTATCTGCCTATGTATCTGAGGGCCGTCTGAGGCATGGCGTGTGTAATGAAAATGTGACCGGCATGACACATTTACAAAAAACTCAGATCACTCTGCTGACGGTGCTTGAGAAAAAATTCAGGCGCTTCAAATCACTAGGAAGGTCAAGAAGATTTTTTGAAAAATATCGGCGTTTTTCAGCCGCGCTGCCTATTGCGCATGGAAAATTGCGCGTCTAGACTATGAACGTTCCGTGACTTGCGGGCGGAATTCTGGTGCTTTCTTAGTATTGTTTTAAAAATTTGGCCGATGCACATGTATCGGCGACGGTATTTATTTGTCCGGGATTCAGGTTTTATTTGAAAGCTTTGTGGTCTAGCTGACTTTTGTCATGAATTTCCCGAAATATCGGGGTTAAGTTCTTGGTTTTTGTGTTGTTCTTGACGGTCTTGACGGGGTGATTGCAGTAATGGGTGAGGGCAAGACACATAATCAGCAAGGCAGTGCTGATTCCGCCGCCGCACTCTATGCCGGCGATATCTCGCCGGTATCTGCCTGGGATATATTGCAGGCGGAAGCTGACGCCGTGCTGGTCGATGTCCGGACGGATGCGGAATGGGCCTTTGTGGGCGGCCCCGATCTTGGGGCGCTGGGAAAGGAATTGCTGCTGCTGCAATGGCAGGTTTTTCCGCAGATGGCGCGCGATGGGGCATTCAGTCAGAAGCTTGATCAGATGTTGCGTGATTGTGGTGCGGGTAAGGACACGGCTGTGATCTTTATCTGCCGCTCGGGTGCGCGATCGCGGGATGCGGCAATCAGTCTGACGGGCGCGGGCTATCACCGCTGCTACAATCTTGCTGGCGGCTTTGAGGGCGATCTTGATGCACAAGGACATCGCGGGCAGGTGAACGGGTGGAAATGTGCCGGACTGCCATGGCGTCAGCGATAGATCGGGCGTCAGCGATAGATCGGGCGCCAGCGATAGATTGGGCGCCAGCGATAGATCGGGCGTCGGAGTTGCAGACGGCGTCAGGGTTGAAGGGTGTGCGTTTTAGCTTACGGGGGGCGAGCTTGGGCGGGCTTTCACACCGGTGATTTATTGTTGGACGTCCCGACATTACACACTGTCGTGACAGATGGGCGTGGCATTGTTGATGGGCGTGGCATTGTTGTTGTGCGTCAGGGTTGCCGGCACGGCAGGAGTTTATGGCGCGGGAAAGCGCGGATTTGCGCGCAGGCATGGCTAAGGGGCGGTGGCTCCGCGCCGCTTGCGGTGAAAAGGGAGAATTGAAGGGTGGCATCTGACAAGGCAAGCGCGCAGCATGCGGACCAGGGCGGCCAGACGGAACGGCAGTGGGATGAGGTGCGGGCGCAATTGCGGCGGCATTTGGGGGATGCGCAATATGGTGCGTGGTTGCAGACCCTGCGGCTGGAAGAATTCGACGCTGCCGGAATTGTGACATTGTCGGTTGAAGGGCGGTTTCGCCGCGACTGGATCGATTCGCATCTGGGGGACGCGCTGTTACAGATCTGGTCGGCGGTTAATGCTGATGTGCGCAAGATCAATCTGGTCAATTATAACGGCCAGAGCGCATCCAAGGGCCAGAGCGCTAGTCCGGAGCTTGCGGTAAATGGTGCGCGTGTACAGATGTCGCGCAGCGAGCCGGCGGCGCAGGCGGGCTTTTCCCTGCCGGATGATACGGCCCGGGCGCAAGCGCTGTACGATCCCGAAGGAATCGGTGCGCCGTTCGATCCCGATTTCACATTCGACAATTTCGTTGTCGGCAAATCCAACGAATTCGCGCATGCGGCAGCGTTTGGTGTGGCATCGTCAGCCGGTGCGACGCGGTTTAATCCGCTGTTTCTGTATGGCGGGGTCGGGCTTGGCAAAACCCATTTGATGCATGCGATCGCATGGGAAATTCGCGCCCGGCATCCCGAACGCAAGGTGATGTATCTGTCGGCCGAAAAATTCATGTATCAGTTCATCAAGGCGCTGCGCGGCCGCGATACCATGGCCTTCAAGGAGGCTTTGCGGTCGGTCGATATATTGATGGTCGATGACGTGCAGTTCATTGGCGGCAAGGGATCCACCCAGGACGAGTTTTTTCATACTTTCAATGCGCTGGTGGATAACCAGAAACAGCTGGTGATTTCCGCGGATCGCTCGCCCTCAAACCTCGATGGTATCGAGGAGCGGATCAAATCGCGCCTGTCGTCGGGGCTTGTCGCCGATATTCACCCGACCGACTATGAATTGCGGCTGGGTATTTTGCAGACCAAGGCCAAATTGTGCCTGGAGCGCCACCCGAGCGTGGACGTGCCGAAATCCGTTCTGGAATTTCTGGCGCAGCAGATCGCCTCCAATGTGCGCGAACTGGAAGGTGCGCTGACCCGTATCATCGCCTATGCGGAACTCGTTGGGCAGCCCGTTACGACGGAAATGACGCGCGAGGTGATGGCCGATTTGCTGCGCGGGCAGGCGCGGCAGGTGACAATTGATGAAATCCAGCGCAAGACGGCGGAATATTACAGCATGCGCCTGTCGGATTTACTGTCGCCACGGCGTAGCCGGAATATCGCGCGACCGCGTCAGATCGCGATGTATCTGTCCAAGCAGCTGACCTCGCGTTCCCTGCCGGAGATCGGGCGTAAATTTGGCGGCCGCGATCATACGACAGTCATCCATGCGGTTCGCCGGATCGAAGAATTGCGCGGAAGTGATCCGGGCGTCGATAATGATGTGGAGAACCTGCAGCGGCTCTTGCAGGATTGAACGCCGGCATAGTCCCGTATTTCTGATATGAAGTGACAGCTCGTCTTGTCAGGGAGTGAAATCGCCGGCTTATCGCTATGAGGCGGCGGCTGACCGCGGCCCGCAACGCTGGCGCATGCAGATTGAGCCGGCCTCGCGGACATCATGGCGGCCTCCCCTGAACCGCCTTATTTTTCTGTCGAATCTCTGCTTGTCTGCTATACTGCAGCGTCTGCCGGGCCGCGTGTTTCCGGCGGCGCAAACGGTGTCTGCAGATCATGCCGCTGCTTGTTTCCGAAGTCAGCGATTTTAGGCCATGCGCAGGCGCAAGAGGGGCTGGAATTGGGGCCTTCAGGGGCCATTCCAGCCGGTAAAGGGGATCGGAGAATGAAGTTTACAATCGAACGGGCAACTTTGCTGCGCTCGCTTGCTCATGTGCATAATATCGTCGAACGCCGGACTACGATCCCCATCCTTTCCAATGTGAAATTAGTGGCGCAAGGCGACCGGTTGAGCCTGACTGCAACCGATCTGGATATCGCTGTGCGCGAATCAACCGCGGCAGCGGTAGCACAGGAAGGGGCGATCACGGTGTCGGCGCATATCATGCATGACATCGTCCGCAAGCTGCCCGATGGCGCGCAGGTGGATGTGGCGCTGGCCGATGATGGCGGCCGGGTCACCGTTTCAGCCGGACGGTCGCGGTTTCAACTGGCCTGTCTGCCGGTCGATGATTTTCCCGCCATGGCGGAAGAGGATCTGGCGGTTCAGTTCGTCATCTCGGCCGAGGATCTCAAGCGCTTGCTGGACAAGACGCGCTTTGCCGTGTCGACAGAGGAAACGCGTTACTATCTGAACGGGATTTTCCTGCATGTGGCGGAAACCGCCGGGGTAAAGATGCTGCGCGCTGTCGCGACGGACGGGCATCGCCTGGCGCAGGTCGAATTGCCCGCGCCAAATGGCGCGGATGATCTCCCGGGGATCATTGTGCCGCGCAAGACGGTGCAGGAGCTGCGCAAGCTGCTTGATGAGATTGACGGGGATGTGGCGGTCGCCGCATCGGATGCGAAAATCCGTTTTACGTTTGACGATGTGGTGCTGACCTCGAAACTGATCGACGGCACGTTCCCCGACTATACCCGTGTCATTCCCTCTGATAATGACAAGCGGCTTGAGGTGGACAGTCGGCTGTTTGCCCAGGCTGTGGACCGGGTGTCGACAATTTCGTCGGAGAAATCACGGGCGGTCAAACTCAATCTGGAAAAAGACCTGCTTGTCCTGTCGGTCAGCAGTTCCGAAAGCGGCAGCGCCACCGAAGAGCTTGCGGCGAATTATACCGCAACCCCGGTGGAGATCGGGTTTAACGCACGCTATGCGCGTCCAGAAATTCA
>CALAQW010000048.1 GCA_937888955.1 uncultured Alphaproteobacteria bacterium
GTCTGAATGCAACTGTAAAACCCGGGTGCGGACGGCAACAATTAGTAATGGCCACACCCCTGTCTGTTAAGGGCAATGGAAAAAGTTCGCCAGAATATGGCTCCATGTCCCGTCCGCATCAAAATTGCTTTTCAACAGGTCATAGCTTTCGGCGTTTGACCGCAAATATTGCAAACTATGTCGTATCATATATTCGGGATGATAATTTGGTTTACCTATTTTCTTGACCGCATCACAATAGGACCCCGTTTCTGCGGAGAGAGCCTCCATCGCAGCCACGAACCCGTCGCGAACCTCATCCGATGACTGAATAACAGGCCTGACATGCCTCATAATCAGGACCGTGTTCGCCGCACCACCAACCTTGTCATCGGCAATCCGCTCCCCATCAAATGCCGCATATGCACCGGCAAGTGAATATAGTTCGATTGCTCTTTTATACTGTTTAGCCTGCAAGCACCTTGCCGATGCCGGATATAAGTCAGCGGGGGTAAAAACATTTTTTACCCCCTCAATCCCAACACAAGGCACAAAATATGTGGAAGCGAGACTTCCCTTTGTTTGTATATGGGTAACTCTGCCATCTTCAATGACGGCAAATTTGTCACTTTGTTCAGAACCGTTGGCCGCCGAACGTGACGCCGGCGTAGTCTTACCGCAAGAGACAAGCGAGAAAATTAAACAAAACCCGACAAACACAAAGCCGTATTTCGACAAGAAACAATCCCCCAAAAATTGTCGCCAGCAAAGTTTGACCCACTATCACAGATCCCGATTGCCGGCCAGCCCTGCCGAACCGGCCGCGCGTGGAATTTCCTTAAAACCCGACAGGGTCAGGCGGCGGTAACGCCCCCATCGACGGCAAGCTCGGCGCCGGTGATGAATGCGGCATCATCGGATGCCAGGAACACGACCCCGGCGGCAATATCGGTGGGCTCGCCGATCCGGCCGAGCGGATGCGCATTGGCCACCGCCGCGCGTACGGCATTGTTGCCTTCTTCCCCGCGCGCATTCAGAACCATACCGCCCATCGGCGTATCGATAAGGCCCGGATGCACCGAATTGCAACGGATGCCACGGCGCGCAAATTCAAGTGCTGTGGATTTCGTCAACAGCCGCACCCCGCCCTTGGTCATCGAATAGATCGGCGCGTTGCGCGAGCCCACAAGCCCCGCGGCCGAGGAGATATTGACGATCGCGCTGCCCGCCGGGTTGCTTTCGGCGCGGCGCATCATTTCAGGCGCGCAGATCTTGGTGCCCAGAAACACCCCCTCCAGATTGACCGAAACAAGCTTTGCAAAATCTTCCTGCGTGGTTTCCAGGATCGGCTTGGGGATATAGACCCCGGCATTATTGACCAGAATATCAACCCCGCCATAGGCCGATCTGGCCGCGGCCACCGCCGCTTCCCAGCTTTGCGCATCGGTCACATCAAGACGCACGAACTGCGCCTCGCCGCCCGCATCGCGGATCGCCGCGACATTCGCTTCCCCTTCCGCCTCCAGCAGATCGGCGACAATCACCTGCGCCCCATGTTCGGCCAGCCGCCGCGCGCTCTCACCGCCAATACCGCGCGCGCCACCCGATACAATGGCAATTTTTCCGTCCACCCGATTCATCGTAACTCCTCCCTGAAACCGGCACAGCCGCCGACTTTCTGTTTATTCATGACTATACACAAGACAAGCATCGCCACCCGCGGAAGGCAAGCATCACCGCGCATGACCAAACCGGAAGCAGCGCGCGGCTGTTGGTATATGAGAACCGCGATTTGCAGCACGAATCGCCGCCTGTGCTATAATTTCCGTGTGGCATAGTTCAAGTCGGGGGGCGGAATGCAAGGTTGGCTCATAATTAGCTTGTTCCTGTTTGGCGGGTTTGCGGTGCTGTTCGCCCTGTTCCGCTTCTTCTCCGGCGGCAGGCGCACCCATGTCAAAGACGCAACCGGGAACATCATCATCGGCGATGTGCACGGGAAGGCGGAACAGGATTATCGCCCCACCGTTGCGGCCCCACCGCCCGCTTCCACCACAAAGGCGAGCGACGACAAGCTGGCCGTGGCCAGTTTGTGCCTCGGCGCGCTAAGCCTCACGGTGGCGGTCTTCGGCCTCTATCTCAACCATTTCGCAGATTAGCGCGTGTTCCAGCTCCTCACCC
>CALAQW010000049.1 GCA_937888955.1 uncultured Alphaproteobacteria bacterium
TCCCGATGTTGCAATGCGGCTTTGTCCGCTCAAACTTTTCCTTCGACATCGTCTCGTCTCCGTTTTACGGCCCTATCCCGGCCGCGATCCAAATACCGTTACTATCCGCTCAACCAGCCCAGCCAATCACCCTAGGCCAGCTTTGCCAGCACCTCGTCAGACACATGCTGCGGCACAGCTTCATAGTGATCAAAGAACATGGTGTATTGCGCACGCCCCTGGCTCATGGAACGCAGGGTATTCACATAACCAAACATGTTGGCCAGCGGCACCATTGCCTGAATAACCGTTGCATTGCCACGCGATTCGGTACCGCCGATCTGGCCGCGCCGGCTGTTCAGATCGCCGATCACATCGCCCATATAATCTTCCGGCGTCACCACCTCGACGCGCATGATCGGCTCAAGCAACTTCGGTCCTGCCTGACGCACGCCTTCACGGAAGGCCGCACGCGCAGCGATTTCAAAGGCCATGACGCTGGAGTCAACATCGTGGCTCGCACCATCGACAAGCGTCACCTTGAAATCGATAACCGGGAACCCGGCCAACACGCCGGATTCGGCAACCGAGAAAATCCCCTTCTCAACGCCGGGAATATATTCGCGCGGCACCGAACCGCCGACAACCTTGTTTTCGAAATGCTGACCTTCACCCGGCTCAAGCGGTTCGAACTGCAACTTGATGCGGGCAAACTGCCCGGAACCACCCGTTTGCTTCTTGTGGGTGTAGTCGATCTCGGTCGGCTTCGAAATTGTTTCGCGATAAGCAACCTGCGGTGCGCCCACATTTGCATCGACCTTGAATTCACGCCGCATGCGATCGACGATAATGTCAAGATGCAGCTCACCCATTCCCTTGATGATCGTCTGCCCCGATTCCGTATCCGACGACACGCGGAACGAGGGATCCTCCTGCGCCAGACGCCCCAGCGCAACAGACATTTTTTCCTGATCGCCCTTGGTCTTGGGTTCCACCGCGACCTCGATCACAGGATCGGGGAACTCCATGCTTTCAAGCGACACGGGATGCGCCGGATCGCACAAGGTATCGCCGGTAACCGTATTCTTCAGACCGGCCAGCGCAACGATGTCACCGGCGCGCGCCTCCTTCACCTCTTCACGCTTGGCGGCATGCATTTGCAGCATCCGCCCAACGCGTTCGCGATTATCACGGTTTGCGTTGAGCAAGCCACTGCCCGCCTCCATCACACCCGAATAGATCCGCACAAAAGTCAACGAGCCGACAAAGGGATCATTCATGACCTTAAAGGCCAGAGCGGACAGCGGCGCATCATCCTTTGATGCGCGCACGACTTCCTCATCTGTACCGGGCTTAACCCCCCGAATCGCCTCAACGTCACGGGGAGAAGGCAGAAAGTCGACAGCCGCATCAAGCAGCGGCTGAACGCCCTTGTTCTTAAAAGCAGAGCCACACAACACGGGAACGAACGCCCCCGAGACCGTACCCTTGCGAATGCAGGCGATCAGGGTCGCCTCATCAGGCTCCTCACCTTCGAGGTAAGCCTCCATCACCGCCTCGTCCTGCTCGACAGCAAGCTCAACGAGCTTTTCGCGATATTCCGCCGCACGATCCTGCAAGTCGGCCGGGATATCGCCGATCACAAATTCCGCACCCAGGCTTTCATCCTTCCAGACGATCCCCTTCATCCGGATCAGATCGACAACACCGGCGAAATCAGATTCACCACCAATCGGCAGCTGACACACCAGCGGCACCGCACCCAGCCGATCGACGATCATGTCGACACAACGGTAAAAATCGGCGCCAATGCGATCCATCTTGTTCACGAAGCAGATGCGCGGCACGCCGTACTTATCCGCCTGCCGCCAAACTGTTTCAGACTGCGGCTCAACACCTGCAACCGAGTCGAACACAGCAACCGCACCGTCAAGCACGCGCAGCGAACGCTCAACCTCGATCGTGAAGTCCACATGCCCCGGCGTGTCGATAATATTAATGCGATAGTCGCGCCAGAAGCAGGTGGTCGCAGCCGAGGTGATCGTAATGCCTCGCTCCTGCTCCTGCTCCATCCAGTCCATGGTGGCAGCGCCGTCATGGACTTCGCCAATCTTGTGGCTGACGCCCGTATAATACAGAACACGCTCGGTCGTTGTCGTCTTACCGGCATCAATATGCGCCATGATGCCGATATTGCGATATTTTTCGAGAGGAGTTTTACGGGCCATTTTACCAGTACCTTTGGGCTAACGTCGCCTACCAGCGATAATGCGAGAATGCGCGGTTCGCTTCCGCCATCCGATGCGTATCCTCACGCTTTTTCACGGCGGATCCACGATTATTCACAGCATCCAGAAGCTCGCCGGACAGGCGCTCTACCATCGTGTTTTCATTACGTGCCCGCGCCGCAGAAATCAGCCAGCGAATAGCCAATGCCTGGCGACGCTCCGCACGCACCTCTACAGGCACCTGGTATGTCGCACCACCGACACGCCGAGACCGCACCTCGACATTCGGCTTGATGTTTTCCAGCGCATCATGAAACAGCTCGACCGGGTTCCGCCCCGCCTTGCTTTGAATCAGCTCAAACGCCCCGTAGGTAATTCTTTCCGCAGCCGATTTCTTGCCGTGAAACATCAGCGAGTTCATGAATTTGGTAACGACAAGATCACCAAATTTGGCGTCGCCCAGAACCTGGCGTTTTTCAGCGCTATGACGTCGTGACATCGATCCCCGATCCTTCTGAACTTATTTCGGCCGCTTGGCGCCATATTTGGAACGCCGCTGGCGGCGATCCTTCACGCCCTGCGTATCCAGCACACCGCGAATGACATGATAGCGGACGCCGGGAAGATCCTTCACACGACCGCCCCGTATCAGGACAACCGAATGCTCCTGCAGATTATGCCCCTCGCCAGGGATATAGCTTGTTACCTCGAACCCGTTCGTCAGACGCACACGCGCAACTTTGCGCAGCGCGGAATTCGGCTTCTTCGGCGTTGTCGTATAAACGCGCGTGCACACGCCCCGCCTTTGCGGGCACTGCTCCAGCGCCGGCACCTTGTTGCGTTTTACCGGCGCTTTGCGCGGCTTGCGGACCAATTGATTGATCGTGGGCATGTCGATCTGATTTCCCGTTTTCCCAGTTTTGCCGCAACGCGGCGAAAAAATGCACGCAACACACGCCAAGGCCTGCTTGGCTGCGCGTCCCGTCGCGTTTGCAGAGGATCGGGTCCTTGACCAGATCATGCGCCAGTACTTTTTGTGCTTTACTCCCCGGCAGTGTTTAAGCTTTGCAACCTACGACCGTGCCCGGGAAAGTGGCGCGGATAGTACTTGTGGTACCGCAGCCCGTCAACCGGATTCCCGAAAAATTTTTACATGCTATTCAGAAAGAGAAGCGCTGTAATTTTCTTGCGCGAAATCAGTCAAAAAGGAAACAAAGCAGCAAAACACCCGGTTCCGGCGGCAGATTTTTCTGCCGCCGGCGTGAGAATTATTGAAGTCATTCGGCATCGGGCAATGTGGGATCGGCATCCGAATCATCGCCGGAACCGCTGCTGCCGGAATCGCCGAACACTGCTTCCGCATCGGCAAACGCCTGCGTTTCGGGAGCCGACAACGCAGCCGCCGCCGCGCGTTCACCAATAATGACATTGTCGCGCTCTGTCGCGACAGCCTTGAACTCGTTATAGACAGAGCCTGTACCTGCCGGAATAAGCCGACCGACAATGACATTCTCCTTCAGACCGGCAAGATAATCGACCTTACCGCTAACCGCTGCTTCCGTCAGAACACGGGTGGTCTCCTGGAAGGAGGCTGCGGAAATAAAGGAGCGCGTCTGCAACGAGGCTTTGGTAATACCAAGCAGGACCGGCGAACCAACAGCCGGCTTACGGCCCTCGGCTTCGGTTTTCTCGTTTATCTCGTCAAACTCGATCCGGTCGATCTGCTCGCCTTTCAGCAGCGACGTCTCGCCCGGGTCGGTCACCTCGACCTTCTGCAGCATTTGCCGGACGATTACCTCGATATGCTTATCGTTAATCGGCACACCCTGCAGGCGGTACACTTCCTGAATTTCCTGCACCAGATAGTTGGCGAGCTCTTCCACGCCTAAAATCGCGAGAATATCGTGTGGCGCAGGATTGCCATCGAGCAGATATTCACCCTTGCGGATGAAATCCCCTTCCTGAACCGACAGATGCTTGCCCTTTGGTATCAGATATTCCGTCACCTGATCGGGGTCTTCCTGGGATTCGACAATAATCCGGCGCTTGTTTTTATAGTCGCGACCGAATTTCACGATGCCGTCGGATTCGGCAAGGACCGCGTGATCCTTGGGCCGGCGCGCCTCGAACAGCTCCGCCACCCGCGGCAAACCACCGGTGATGTCACGCGTCTTCGCACTTTCGCGCGGGATACGGGCCAGCACATCGCCGGCCTCCACTTCGGCGCCATCCTCAACCGACAAGATAGCATCGACCGACAACAAATAACGGGCATCAAGCTCGCCACTGCGCAGCTTTACCGGTTCGCCTTTCGCATCAACCAGCGCCATTGCCGGCTTGAGATCGGCCCCCTTCGGCGCAGACCGCCAGTCCACGACAATCTTGTTCGTGATTCCGGTCGTATCATCGGCAAGGTCGCGCATCGACACGCCATTCACCAGATCGATGAATTTAACGATGCCGGCCTTCTCGGTAATGATGGGCAATGTATAGGGATCCCATTCGCAGATCCGGGTGCCCTTCTTCACACTGGCGCCCTCGGCAACGAGCAGGCGCGTGCCATAGGGCACTTTATAATTCGCTCGCTCCAGGCCTTTCGCATCAATGATCGACAAGACATTGTTGCGGCCCAGAATGACTTCCTTGCCAGTCCGGTCAACAACCGTATTCTTGTCCTGAATCTGTAACGTACCTTCCTGCGATGCCTCGATGAACGATTGTTCGGCAACCTGCGCGGTACCACCGATATGGAACGTCCGCATGGTTAGCTGGGTCCCCGGCTCACCGATCGACTGGGCGGCGATAACGCCCACCGCCTCACCGATATTAACCGGCGTACCGCGAGCCAGATCACGGCCATAACAGCTTGCGCATACGCCCGTCTTGGATTCGCAGGTCAGCACCGACCGGATACGGACCGACTGGATATCCGCCTCGACAATCCGTTCGGCCATTGCCTCATCGATCATCTCGCCCTTGGCAGCCAGCAGCTCGTCGGAAATCGGGTGCAGCACATCTTCGCAGGTCGTCCGACCCAGAATGCGATCACCAAGCGGCTCAAGCACTTCGCCGCCTTCGACGACTGCGGCAACCGTCAGCCCGCGATCTGTGCCGCAATCCTCTTCCTTGATGATACAATCCTGCGCAACATCGACCAGACGCCGTGTCAGATAACCTGAATTCGCGGTCTTCAACGCGGTGTCGGCAAGGCCCTTGCGCGCGCCATGGGTCGAATTGAAATATTCGAGCACCGTCAGACCTTCCTTAAAGTTGGAAATGATCGGTGTCTCGATGATTTCGCCTGAAGGTTTAGCCATCAGGCCCCGCATACCGGCAAGCTGCTTCATCTGCGCCGCCGAACCGCGCGCGCCGGAATGCGCCATCATATAGATGGAATTGATTTCCGCATCGCGGCCGGTTTCGGAGACAACACCGACGCTTGAAATCTCATCCATCATTTCGTCGGCCACCTGATCGGTACATTTAGACCAGGCGTCGATCACCTTGTTGTATTTTTCCTGCTGCGTGATCAGGCCATCGATATATTGCTGCTCATATTCCTTCGCCAGGGTACGGGTTTCCTCGACCATCCGCACTTTGGCTTCGGGCACGACCATATCGTCCTTGCCGAAGGAAATACCGGCGCGGAACGCATTACGGAACCCAAGCGCCATGATCCGGTCACAGAATATCACCGTCTCCTTCTGCCCCGTGTGGCGGTAAACCACATCGATCACATGCGAAATATCGCGCTTGGTCAGCAACCGATTGACAAGCGAAAACGGCACCTGCGGATGCCGCGGCAGCAAATCGCCAATCATCATACGGCCAGGTGTCGTCTCGACCCGCTCAAGAATCGGGTTGCCTTCCGGATCGACAGAGTTGCGCCGGGCGATAATCTTGCTGTGCAGCGTAATGCCGCCTTGCGACAGGGCATGTTCGATTTCACCCAAATTGGCAAAAACGCGCCCTTCCCCCGGCTCATTGTTCTTCTCAAGCGTGATGTAGTACAGCCCCAGAACGATATCCTGGCTTGGAACGATAATCGGCTTACCGTCCGAGGGACGCAGAATATTATTGGTCGACATCATCAGCACGCGCGCTTCAAGCTGCGATTCCAGGCTCAGCGGCACATGCACCGCCATCTGGTCGCCATCGAAATCAGCGTTGAATGCCGCGCAAACCAGCGGATGCAGTTGAATGGCCTTACCTTCGATCAGCACCGGCTCGAATGCCTGAATGCCAAGCCGGTGCAGCGTCGGCGCACGGTTCAGCATGACCGGATGTTCGCGGATAACCTGATCAAGCACGTCCCAGACCTCGGGCCGCTCCTTCTCAACCAGCTTTTTGGCCTGCTTGACCGTCGTCGACAGACCACGTGCTTCAAGCTGCGCGTAGATAAAGGGCTTGAACAGCTCAAGCGCCATCTTCTTCGGCAGGCCGCACTGATGCAGCTTCAGTTCCGGCCCCACAACAATCACCGAACGGCCCGAATAGTCGACACGCTTGCCAAGCAGATTCTGGCGGAAACGCCCCTGCTTGCCCTTCAGCATATCGGACAGGGATTTCAGCGGCCGCTTGTTCGCGCCCGTGATCACCCGGCCGCGACGACCATTATCAAACAGCGCATCCACCGATTCCTGCAGCATCCGCTTTTCGTTACGGATGATGATATCAGGCGCACGCAGCTCGATAAGACGCTTCAGCCGGTTGTTACGGTTGATCACACGGCGGTACAGATCGTTCAGATCCGAAGTTGCAAACCGGCCGCCATCGAGCGGCACCAGCGGCCGCAATTCCGGCGGTATAACCGGAATGACCGTCAGGATCATCCACTCGGGGCGGTTACCCGATTCGATAAAGGCTTCAAACAGCTTGAGCCGCTTCGCAATTTTCTTGGGCTTGGCTTCACCGGTTGCCTCGGCCAGTTCCTCGCGCAGCCTGTCACGGGTCGCGACAAGGTCGATTGCCATCAGCAATTCGCGAATAGCCTCCGCGCCGATCCCGGCGGTAAAGGCGTCATCGCCATATTCGTCCTGTGCCTGCCAATATTCTTCCTCACTGATCAGCTGATACTGCTTCAGCGGGGTCAGCCCCGGTTCAACGACGACATATTGCTCGAAATACAATATCCGCTCGAGATCCTTCAGCGTCATATCGAGCATCAGCCCGATCCGGCTGGGCAGGGATTTCAGGAACCAGATATGTGCAACCGGCGCGGCAAGCTCGATATGGCCCATCCGTTCGCGCCGGACCTTCGACAGGGTCACCTCGACATTACATTTTTCGCAGATGATACCCTTATATTTCATCCGCTTATATTTGCCGCACAGGCATTCATAGTCCTTGATCGGCCCGAAAATACGGGCGCAGAACAAGCCGTCGCGTTCAGGCTTGAATGTGCGGTAGTTGATCGTCTCGGGCTTTTTGATTTCACCGAACGACCAGGACAAAATGCGCTCGGGACTGGCAAGCGAGATCTGCAGGCGATCAAAATTTTCGCGCTGACCGACCGGCTGAAAGATATTCGCGATTTCCTGGTTCATCTTCCGAAACTCCTGTCCCTCTCGCAGAGGTGGGGAAAATTAGAGCCGGCGCAGCAAAAGCACAGCGCCGGTTTTTCTTACTTTAGATGCCTGGCGGGGTGACCCGCCATCTGAGCCGACCGTTACTCTTCCTTGTTCAGCAAGGTAACGTTCAGGGCCAGAGACCGCATTTCCTTCACCAACACATTGAAGGATTCCGGGATGCCTGCTTCAAACGTCTCGTCACCGCGAACGATCGCCTCATAGACTTTCGTACGCCCGGCCACATCGTCTGACTTGACTGTCAGCATCTCCTGCAGGGTATATGCCGCGCCGTAAGCTTCCAGCGCCCACACCTCCATCTCACCAAAACGCTGCCCGCCGAACTGCGCCTTACCGCCCAGCGGCTGCTGGGTTACAAGGCTATACGGACCGATCGAGCGTGCATGGATCTTGTCATCCACAAGGTGATGCAGTTTTAGCATATAAATATACCCCACCGTCACCTTACGATGGAATTCTTCACCGGTCTGCCCATCATAAAGGGTTACCTGCCCTGATGCATCAAGGCCTGCCCGCTCCAGATTTTCAGCGATATCGTGCTCATGCGCGCCATCAAACACAGGTGTAGCGATTGGCACGCCATTGCGCAGATTTTCCGCCATTTCCAGAACTTCGGCGTCCGACATGGTCGCCACATCCTCATCATAAAGCGCATCGCCATAAGCCAGCTTCAGCGCGTCGTTGAGGTCTCCGTTACCATTGCCGCGCCGGGCTGCATCCAGCGCATCGCCGATCTTCTTTCCAAGTCCGGCACAGGCCCAACCAAGATGCGTTTCAAGAATTTGCCCGACATTCATCCGGCTCGGCACGCCGAGCGGATTGAGCACGATATCGACCTGACGGCCCTCATCGGTAAATGGCATATCCTCAATCGGCACGATCTTCGAAATCACGCCCTTATTACCGTGCCGGCCGGCCATTTTATCACCTGGCTGCAACTTCCGCTTCACAGCGACAAAGACTTTTACCATCTTCATCACCCCCGGCGGCAATTCATCGCCGCGCTGCAACTTGTCGACCCGGTTCTCGAACCGCGCCTGCAACTGCGCCATGGACTCGTCAAATTGCTTCTTGAGCGTCTCGACTTCAGCCATTGCCTTGTCGTTCTTCAGCGCAATCTGCCACCAGGCACTCGGCGCGGGCAGATCATCAAGTACGGCATCGGTGATCTTGCTGTCCGCCTTGATGCCCTTGGGACCATTTGCCGCCACCTTGTCACGCAGCAACTCGCGCAGCCGGCCATAGATGTTGCGCTCGAGAATCGAGCGTTCATCGTCGCGGTCCTTGGCGAGCGCTTCGATCTCCGACCGTTCAATCGCCATCGCGCGTTCGTCTTTTTCAATGCCATGGCGGTTGAATACCCGCACCTCGACCACCGTGCCGGTCACACCGGGGGGCAGTTTCAGCGAGGTATCACGCACATCGGAGGCCTTTTCACCGAAGATTGCGCGCAACAGCTTTTCTTCCGGCGTCATCGGCGATTCACCCTTGGGCGTGACCTTGCCGACCAGAATATCGCCGGGATTCACTTCCGCACCGATATAGACGATCCCCGCTTCGTCAAGATTGCGCAGGCTTTCCTCACCGACATTCGGAATGTCACGGGTGATTTCCTCAGGCCCGAGCTTGGTATCGCGGGCCATGACCTCGAATTCCTCGATATGGATCGAGGTGAAGACATCATCGCGCACGATCCGTTCGGAAATCAGGATCGAGTCTTCGAAGTTGTAGCCATTCCAGGGCATGAAGGCGACGAGCACATTCCGCCCCAGCGCCAGCTCGCCAAGATTGGTGGACGGACCATCGGCGATGATATCGCCTACCTCAACCTCATCGCCAACCCGGACGAGCGGACGCTGGGTGATGCAGGTATTCTGGTTGGACCGCTGGAATTTGCGCAGATTGTAAATATCAACACCCGGCTTGGAAGGATCTTCCTCGCGTGTCGCGCGCACGACAATACGTGTCGCATCCACCTGGTCGACGATGCCTGCGCGCCGCGCACCGACCGCGGCCCCTGAATCCCGCGCCACGACAGACTCCATGCCGGTGCCGACAAGCGGTGCTTCCGCCTGCAGCAGCGGCACTGCCTGACGCTGCATGTTCGAGCCCATCAATGCGCGGTTCGCATCGTCATTTTCAAGGAACGGGATGAGCGCCGCCGCGACCGAGACAAGCTGCTTGGGCGACACGTCCATCAGCTCGACATTCTCGCGCGCCGTCATCAGGAAATCGCCCGCGGCACGGCATGAAACCAGCTCGTTGACGAATTTCCCGTCATCGCTGATCGGCGCGTTCGCCTGGGCGATCGTGTATTTCGCCTCCTCCATCGCCGACAGATAGACGACTTCAGCGGTAACACGTCCCTGCTCAACCTTGCGGTAAGGGGTTTCGATAAAGCCGTATTTGTTGACCCGCGAATAGGTGGCAAGACTATTGATCAGGCCGATATTGGGACCTTCTGGCGTTTCAATCGGACAGATCCGACCATAATGGGTCGGGTGTACGTCGCGCACTTCAAAGCCCGCGCGCTCACGGGTCAAACCGCCCGGGCCAAGCGCAGAAAGGCGCCGTTTATGGGTGATTTCGGATAGCGGATTTGTCTGATCCATGAACTGGCTGAGCTGCGAGGAACCGAAAAACTCCCTTACAGCCGCCGCCGCCGGCTTCGCATTGATCAAATCCTGCGGCATGACCGTGTCGATCTCGACTGAACTCATCCGCTCCTTGATCGCGCGCTCCATCCGCAGCAGGCCGATGCGATACTGATTCTCCATCAGCTCCCCGACCGAACGCAGACGACGATTGCCCAGATGATCGATATCATCGATTTCGCCGCGCCCGTCACGCAGATCCACAAGCGTCTTCACCACCGCCAGGATATCTTCCTTGCGCAGGGTCCGCACCGTATCTTCGCATTCAAGCTCAAGCCGCATATTCATCTTTACACGGCCGACCGACGACAGATCATAGCGTTCAGGGTCAAAAAACAAGCCGCTGAACAACCCCTCGGCGGTTTCCAGCGTTGGCGGCTCACCCGGACGCATCACCCGATAGATATCAACCAGTGCCTCATCACGGGTTTCATTCTTGTCGGCAATCATCGTGTTGCGCATATAGGCGCCGATATTCACGCCATCGACATCGAGCAGCACCAGTTCCGTAATACCTTCCTGCTCCAGCCGCTCGATCAATTCAGGCGTCAGCTCCTCGCCCGCCTCGACATATATTTCGCCGGTCTTTTCGTTGATCATGTCGCAGGCAACGAACCGGCCATCAAGCTCCTCGGCGGACACAAGCAGTTCCTTGACGCCCCGCTCTGCCAGCTTGCGGCCAAGACGGGGAGTGAATTTGGTCCCTGCCTCAAGCACGACCTCGCCGCTGTCGGCATCGACAAGATCGGTGTTGACTTTCAGATTACGGAGCTTCTCGGGAACAAAAGGCACACGCCAGCCGCGCTTTTCCCGCGTGTAAGTAATCGTATCGTAGAATGCATCGAGAATTTCCTCCGACGACATCCCCAGGGCATAGAACAGGGTCGTGACCGGCATCTTGCGGCGGCGGTCGATCCGGACATTCACGATATCCTTGATATCGAACTCAAAATCGAGCCATGACCCGCGATAGGGAATGACCCGCGCCGCAAACAGCAATTTGCCGCTGGAATGACTTTTCCCCTTATCGTGGTCGAAGAAAACACCCGGCGAACGGTGCATCTGGCTGACAATGACCCGTTCGGTGCCATTGATCACGAAAGTGCCGTGATTTGTCATCATCGGCATATCGCCCATGAAGACATCCTGCTCCTTGATGTCCTTTACCGATTTCGCACCGGTATCCTCGTCCACATCGAATACGATCAGACGCAATGTCAGCTTCAGCGGCGCGGCATAGGTCATATCGCGCTGCTGACATTCTTCCACGTCATATTTGGGCTCTTCGAACTCGTATTTGACGAATTCGAGCGATGCGGTTTCAGCAAAGTCGGAAATCGGGAAAACCGACTTGAACACACCTTGCAAACCGGCGTCTTCACGCTCATCAACGGCGTTATCGACCTGCAGGAACTGATTATATGAGTTACGCTGGACCTCGATGAGATTTGGCATCTGCACTGGTTCTGCAATGCTGCCAAACGATTTACGGATACGCTTTCGACCTGTAAAGGACTGCGCCATGCGTGTTCCTCACTTCAATCTCTATTCCCATCAGACCGGCTGATGGCCACCCCGGCTGGACGGAACAGTACCGCCAACCACTCTGACCGCGGGCAAGACGCGCCTGCCAGCAGAAAATTCGCTTTTAAGAATGCGATAACCCGCCCGTTAAAAAACGCGCGGGAATCACATGCTTGCGCCGCATGACGCTTTTTTGCAATCGCGTCATGCGGCAAGGCATTGACTATTTCAGCTCGACGGTCGCGCCTGCGCCTTCAAGCTTTTCCTTGATCTCATTGGCTTCGTCCTTGCCAACGCCCTGCTTGACTTCCTTCGGCGCGCTTTCAACAAGCTCTTTCGCTTCCTTGAGGCCAAGCCCGGTGATCGTGCGAACTTCCTTGATCACATTGATCTTCTTGTCACCCGCGCTGGCGAGAATGACGTCGAATTCGTCTTTCTCTTCCGCGGCAGCGGCAGCGTCACCACCGCCTGCAGCAGCAGCGACAGCAACCGGGGCCGCTGCCGAAACGCCCCATTTTTCTTCCAGCATTTTGGAAAGTTCCGCCGCTTCCAGCACGGTCAGGGCGGAGAGGTCTTCAACCAATTGTTCGAGATTTGCCATTTTTACATTTCCTTAGATTTGAACCCAGGGTTCTTGTCACGCAAGGCTTACGCCGCTTCGTCCTTTGCCGCATACGCGCTGAGAACACGCGCGAGCTGACCTGCCGGTGCCTGCACGACACCTGCGATCCGCGTTGCCGGTGTGTTGATCATACCGACAAGTTTTGCACGCAGCTCATCAAGGGACGGGGTCTTGGCCAGCGCTTCGACACCATCTTTGTCGAGCACCGTTTCACCCATCGCACCGCCCAAAATGACGAGCTTATCGTTCTCTTTCGCGAAACTGACAGCAGCCTTCGCCGCCGCCACGGGGTCTTCCGAATAGGCAATTGCCGTCGGTCCGGAAAACAGATCCGAAATTCCGCTACATGGCGTACCTTCAAGGGCGAGCTTTGCAAGCCGGTTCTTGATCACTTTCACCTTGGCGTCGACGTCACCCATTTGCCGGCGAAGATCGTTCATCTGTGCGACGCTCAACCCGGAATAATGCGCAACGACCACCGTGCCAGCATCTGCAAAGATGCTATTCAGCAAAGTGACCATCTCCTGCTTTTGCGCTCGGTCCATACCAGCACTCCTCTTTCGGCGGCCAATACCCGGTCAATCGATCCGGCAGCCACCATTTTTGGACCTGCCTTGCCCCGGATAACTCCGTCCCCTCTGACGAGGGTAGACAAGGCCGTTGCGCCTGCCCGGGGTTCAAACCATCATTACCGGCAGCCCGAAGGCAACCGATAGTAATGTTGCTCTCCCCCGTCTCAAGCGGGCAACTTTAGGCTGACCAAAAGGCCAGCACCCGCTATCTCGGACAGGTTGTGCCGCAACCGCAAACATGCTCCGGCAGGATGCTAATCCTGACGAAACCGTATCCGGTCACGGCAACATTTCCGGCACCTTACGGGCCGGAAATTCCCTACATTACCGATTACGCACCGGTAATGCTTGTGAAATCAACTTTCAGACCGGGCCCCATGGTGGAGCTGATCGACACCTTTTTCACATAGGTGCCTTTCGCCCCTTCAGGTTTGGCCTTGATGATGGCGTCGACAAAGGCGCGAACATTGGTGCACAGCGCATCGGCCTCAAAGCTCGATTTGCCGACGCCGCCATGGACAATGCCTTCCTTTTCAACGCGGAACTCGACCTGCCCGCCCTTGGACGCCTGAACCGCCTGCGCCACATCATTGGTCACGGTTCCCAATTTCGGGTTCGGCATCAGACCACGCGGGCCGAGTACTTTTCCAAGCCGACCGACAATCGCCATCATATCAGGCGTTGCAATGCATCGGTCAAATTCGATTTCGCCGGCCTGCACCTTCTCCATCAAATCTTCCGCACCCACGATATCAGCGCCGGCTTCGCGCGCTTCATCAGCTTTTGCCTCTTTCGCAAATACCGCAACACGTACCGACTTACCGGTACCGCCTGGTAACTGCACAACGCCGCGCACCATCTGATCCGAATGCCGCGGATCGACGCCCAAATTCATTGCAACCTCAACGGTTTCATCGAATTTCGCCGCACTAAGATCCTTGATCAGCCCAATGGCTTCCTCAAGCGGATAAAAACGATCCCGATCAATCGTCTCGTTAGCCTTGCGTGCTCTTTTCGTCAGCTTTGCCATGATCAGCCCCTCACCTCCAGACCAAGCGACCGTGCCGATCCGGCGATGATCCGCGCGCCCGCGTCGAGATCATTCGCATTCAGATCCTGCATCTTGGCTTCTGCGATTTCGCGGCATTGCGCCATGGTCACATGCCCGGCCAAATCGCGCCCCGGCGCGCTGGAGCCTTTGTTGAGCTTGGCGGCCTTTTTAAGCAGATGACTGGCCGGCGGCGTCTTCACCACGAATGTGAACGACTTGTCAGCAAATACCGTCAGCACAACCGGTAACGGCGTTCCCTGATCGAAATTCTGGGTTTGCGCATTGAACGCCTTGCAGAATTCCATGATATTCACGCCCCGCTGACCGAGCGCAGGCCCGATTGGCGGCGACGGATTTGCCTGCCCCGCCGGGCATTGCAACTTGATATAACCGTCTATCTTCTTTGCCATAATTCCCTCTCAATTCAGCCCTCGGCATCCCGCCTTACGGGATCGCCTGCTGCATCGGGTGTGCGTGGTACGGCGGCACCGGCAATTTGGCCCAACCTCCCACACGAAATCACCGGCCCCGCCTCAAAGAGCGGGAGCCGGCCAATGGTCAGACTTTCTCCACCTGCCCATATTCCAGTTCGACCGGGGTCGCCCGGCCAAAAATCGAAACGGCCACTTTCACGCGCGCCCGCTCCTCATCGACTTCCTCGACCAGACCGTTAAAGGATGCAAACGGACCATCGCATACGCGCACCTGCTCGCCGATTTCGAAAGTAATGGTCGGCTTGGGCCGATCCACCCCTTCCTGCACCTGGCTCATGATACGGGCAACTTCCGCTTCCTTCACCGGCATCGGCCGGGTTCCGCTTCCCAAAAATCCGGTGACTTTGGGCGTATTCTTGATCAGATGATAGGTCTCGTCATCGAGGTCCATCTTCACCAGTACATAGCCGGGAAAGAATTTCCTTTCTGACTGCACCTTACGGCCGCGGCGCATCTCCACAACCTCTTCGACCGGAACCAGGACTTCCTCGAACTTGTCCTGCATGCCCTGCGCCGCCGCCTGCTCCTTGATCGACTCAGCCACCTTCTTCTCGAAATTCGAGTAGGCATGGACGATATACCACTGCTTGGCCATTCGTTGTTCCCTATCCGCCGACGCCGAGCAAAAATCCGACCCCAAACTGCAATATCTGGTCGACCAGAAGGAAAAACAGCGCCGCCAGAGTCACCATGATAAACACCATCAATGTGGTGACACCGGTTTCCTTGCGTGTCGGCCAGGTCACCTTCGCAGCCTCACGGCGCACCTGCTGCACAAAATCCAAAGGTGAGGTTTTCGCCATTCAGGCCTCGCGCCCTTTTTCCGGTTCATCCAATTGTCGGATCCGCCCCGCAGTCAAACCGGATCCGGATCCATCGCAAATCTTTACGTACGCTAATCTTTTCGTACCGCTGGCAGGAGTGGAGGGACTCGAACCCCCAACCCCCGGTTTTGGAGACCGGTGCTCTGCCAGTTGAGCTACACTCCTATTGTCGCGCGCCAGCAGATCGCAGGCGCGCGACATTGTAAAGCCTCTTACTCGACGATAGCGGAGACGACGCCTGCGCCGACGGTACGGCCGCCTTCGCGG
>CALAQW010000050.1 GCA_937888955.1 uncultured Alphaproteobacteria bacterium
TGAATTTTGCCGCATGGTCCATGCGGTACATGTAATGCGGCATCCAGCCCGCATCGCCTTCCGCGCAAACCATCTTGAGCTTGGGATGCCGTTCGAAGACACCGCCCAAGGTCAGAATCCCCACCACATCCTGCACAGCGCGGATGATGGTCAGAAAACTGTTCATCGGATGGCCGCGATGGGCATTCTGCTTGCGCGAGAATCCACCGGTGCGCGAGGTCAGGATGTGGAAGCAGATCGGCAGATCGAGATCGGTCGCACATTCCCACAAGGCATCATATTCGGGCTGATCGTAATCGCCTTGCATCGGCTCGCCCGGCATCATCATGCCGACCATGCCCATTTCCTTGGCGCGGCGGAAATCCTCGATCGCGCTGTCGACCGACATGACGGCCGTCTGCGCCAGCCCGAACAGCCGGTTGGGCAGCCCGCCGCAAAATTCGGCAAGCCAGCGATTATAGGCCTGCATGCAGGCATCTTTGTAGGCGACATCGGGATGGGTGCAGAGCGCCATGCCGACCGAGGCATAGATAATTTCCGCGGCAATGCCGTCCCGGTCGAGATCCGCGGCGCGCGCCTTGGGGTTCCAGCCGCCGGGCCGGGTCTCCTCATAGGTGATCTTGCCGACCCGCGCATTGCGATCCTTGATCGAATAGCCCGCCCCATCAAGCAAGGCGAGCGGCACCCCCTTCTTCATATCCTTGATGACATAGACATCCTCGCCCGACTCGGTCCGTTCGATCCGGGGCGCGCTATCGCGGAATTTCGGGTCGATATAGTCGATGTAGCAATTGGGCGGCTCCGTCACATGGGAATCCGCCGAAATAGCGCCAGCAGGTATCATTTTCTCCTCCCTATTATTGTCATGATCCGCAGAGAATTCAGAATATTCGCTAGAAACTCTGATCATAATTATAGGGGCGATACGGGCAGCCGGCGCTGCGCCAAATAGTCGCACTTATTTTGTGGTTATTAAAATGAGAATGAAGAGCAGCCCCGCCAACCAATTGACGCAGCGGCATTCACGCCGCAAACTTGCCCCTAACGAAAACGAATAAGACCGATAATGAGTGGGGAGCAGGCGGCATGGATGTCCGGACGCAAATGCGGCGCGCGGCCGAGTTTTACGGGGACTATGAGGCGGTGGTGGCCGGGGACCGGCGGCTGAGCTTTGGCGAGGCGTGGACGCGCGGGGTACGGCTTGCCAATGCCCTGATCGCACTGGGCATCCGGCCGGGGGAACGGGTCGGTGTGCTGGAAGATAACAGCATCGAGGCGGCGGATTTCTATATTGCCGGCGCGGTTGCCAATATCGTGCGCGTACCGCTTTACCCGCGCAATGGCCGCGAGGCCCATGAACATATGCTGGGCCACACCAATTGCCGCGCCCTGCTTGTCGCCGAACAATATGCCGCCGAAGTCGCAGGCATCGCCGACGCCCTGCCCGATCTTGATCATGTCATCATCCGCGATGGCGGTTATGAGAACTGGCTCGCGAGCCACCCGGCGGAGGATCCGCAGGTACCGATCGACCCGGACGATATCTATATCATCCGGCATACAGGCGGCACGACGGGTAAAAGCAAGGGCGTGTCCTACACCCATCGCGCCTGGCTGGCGGCCGGGCGCGACTGGTTCTATCTCTATCCGCCGGTGGAGCCTGGCGATAGCTGCCTGCATGTCGGTCCGATTTCGCACGGGTCGGGTTATCTGTTCCTGCCGATGTGGCTGAGCGGCGGCTGCAACGTGCTTGAGGATCATTTTGATCCGACAGGCACCCTCGATGTCATGGAGCGAGAGGGCATCGGCTATATGTTCATGGTGCCGACCATGGTCAATGCGATCGCGCATCTGCCCGGCGTCGCGGCGCGCGACTGGTCGAAACTGAAATGCCTGCTGATCTCCGCCGCACCGATCTCCGACGACACCGCCTTGCGCGCGCGGGAGATTTTTGGCGATGTGCTTTACCAGGGCTATGGCCAGACCGAAGTCCTGCCGGTTGCGATGATGGGCCCGCGCCAATGGTTCCGCGAGGGCGTGGAAGGTTCAACCCCGCTGCGCTCCTGCGGCATGCCGCTGCCCTTCTCGCAATTGCAGATCTGGGATGAGGAGAATAATCCCGTGCCGGTCGGGGAAGCAGGCGAAATCGTCGCCAAGACAGACGGGCAGATGACCGGCTTCTGGAATAATCCAGATGCCACGGCAGAACGGCTGGTCAATGGCTGGGTGAAGACCGGCGATATCGGACGGTTGGACGCGAATGGCTATCTCTACATGCTCGACCGGTCCGACGATATGATCATCTCGGGCGGTTACAATATCTGGCCGATGGAGCTTGAGAATGTGATCGCGAACCATCCTGCGGTGGTCGAAGTGGCGGTTTTCGGTATCCCGCATGAAAAATGGGGCGAAACACCGATGGCCGTTTGCGTGGTCAATGACCAACCGGTGACAGCCGAGGACATCATCCGCATCTGCGCCGAGGAACTTGGCTCCTACAAGAAACCCGGTCAGGTCGAACTGCGCACAGAACCATTGCCTAAAAGCCCGGTCGGAAAAATCAAGCGCAAGGATTTGCGCGAACCGTTCTGGGCAGGACAGGACCGCCGGGTCGCGGGCAGCTAAGGGGCCGCGCGGGCCGTCCTCCGCCCTGTCAGTGCACGGGGCGGCGGCTGCCCCGAAACAGGCCAAGCAGGCGATAAAGATCGCTGTCCGAACCGATCACTTTATTGCTGCCATCGTAAAGCGCGTATGTTCCGCCGAGCTGCCGCATCAGCGTCAGGTGACCGATCCGGCTGCTTGCCACAAACAGGACCGCGCGCGTTGGCCCCGATACCCCTTCAGGGTGCCGACGCGGCTTTAATATTGTGAAACCATACCAGACGCTTTTTTGCGCCTGCTGGTCAAAAGCGATCTGCAGCACCTCCAGATCGATCGGCGACAGCGCAACCGGCAACTCCAAAGGCAGCATGAAGACGCCAATTCCCGCACCGCGATCAGCGGCGATATGCGGGCTGTTTGCTTTTCCGTGATGCGGCATGATCGTCCATCTCTTGCATTGCAGCCATAGAATCGTCTGGCGCTCTTTCCACCAAAATGAGCCTGAGCCGTTAAGATTCCATTGCCCCGCGCGATACAGCACGCGACCTCGCGGCTAAGCAGCAGTGAAAGACTGCGATACCGGCCAGCTTGTTTCGGCCAGACAAAACATAAACTGGCGCACGCATTGCCCATTCATGCTATTGAATAGGGGGCGGCAAAGCATGCGACAGCGTACCCTCGGGGGTTCAACCGCAAACGCGAAAAAGATCAACGGTCCCCGCCCGAAGGACACGCCACAGCTATATGCCGACGACAGAAAATGAAGATGCCGCGCTAACAACAAGAAGTGCCCTCAGGACAACCTTGCAGCCAGCGCAATTGACCGCCGCCAAACAACGCTGGCTTGTCTGGTGGCACGGCCTGCCACCGAACTTTCGCGGTGGGTTGTGGATTTTAGCCTCAGCCCTGCTTTTCAGCATAATGACAAGCCTTGCCAAATTTCTCGGCGGGCGGCTCGATGCGTTTCAGGTTGCCTTCTTCCGCGCATTATTCGGCTTTATGTTCGTCATCCCCTTTGCTGTGCGCGGCGGTCTGCAAGGGCTGGCGACAAAGCGGCCATTGCTGCATCTGGTGCGTGGCTTGCTTGGTGGTTCCGCCATGATGTGCGGCTTTTATTCAATGATCCATCTGCCACTGGCCGATGCCACGGCATTGAGCTTTGCCCGGGCACTGTTCCTTGTCGTGCTGGCGGCCATCTTTCTGGGCGAACAGGTGGGGATGCGGCGCACGATCGCCACGTTGGTGGGCTTTGGCGGCGTCATCATCATGACTCGGCCCGGCGGCGAGATCGAGTTTGCGACCTTTGTCGCCCTTGGCGGCGCGGTGCTGGTGGCTTTTGTCGTCATCATCGTAAAAATTCTGAGCCGAACGGATAATCCGACGACATTGATATTCTATTCATCCGCTATCGCCGCAATGATGGCGGCAGTGCCTGCGTTTTTGTTCTGGCAACAGCCGACATTGACCGAACTGGGCCTGCTGATGGCGATGGGACTTGTCGGGGTCAGCGCGCAAACCTGCTTTATCCGCGGCTATTCAACCGGTGAGGCGACCGCGCTTGCACCACTTGACTATACACGCCTGATCTTTGCCGCCCTGGCGGGCTATCTGTTTTTTCAGGATGTGCCCGATATCTGGACGATCAGCGGCGCGGTCGTGATCGTCGGCTCGACACTCTACATCACCCAGCGCGAAGCCCGTCTTTCCGCGCAAAAACGCCGGCAGGAAGCTCAAGCACGCCCAATATCGGGGGACAGCCCTGTAGCGCCCCCCACATCCGCGCTGTCAGGCCAGGATGGTCCCCATTGACAACTGCCGAACGCGCAAGCGGCATGCGGGCCGCATTTTGCTAAGCCAGTCGTAAGGAATTTATGCTTTACTTCCTGTATGGCCGGAGAGAAACCGAATGAGGATGGCCTGACGGAAGTCGACCTATTTCTGCAACGCTATCCCGACACACGATTTATCGATGCTGTTCTGATCGATATGTGCGGCATTGCCCGGGGCAAACGGATCCCGGTGAGCGAGCTGCCCACCCTGTTTACGCAAGGGCTGTCGGTAACCGCCAGCCTTTATGCGCTCGATGCCACAGGCGACCAGCTTGACATCATGGGACGCGGCTTCAGCGATGGGGACCCCGATGGCACCGCAATCCCGGTTCCCGGCACGCTGGCGCCGATGCCCTGGGCCGGATCCGAACATGGGCAGGTCCTTCTGCATCTTGACGAGCAGCCAGGCAGCGCGGAAATGATCGATCCGCGCAATATCCTGGCAACGGTCGTCGCGGCCTTTTCGGCGCGCGGGCTGACGCCGGTTGTCGCCTGCGAGCTTGAATTCTATCTGATTGACAGGATACGCACCGCCAACGGCCACCCCCAACCGCCGCCGCTTCCGGGGACAGACCGTCGCGACCGGCTGAACCAGGTTTATAGTTTCGACACACTCGATTATTTCCGTGACTTTCTGGACCGGCTGCAGGAATGGGCCGAAATGCAGGCCATTCCGACATCGGCAGCCAGCGCGGAGTTCGCCCCCGCGCAGTTCGAGGTCAATCTCGAACATCAGTCGTCCGCATTGCGCGCCGCAGATCACGCGGCATTATTCAGACGGCTGGTCAAATCGGCAGCTATTCACAATGAGATGGAAGCGACCTTTCACCCCAAGCCCTATCCTGAGCAGGCAGGCAGCGGCTTCCACGTCCATATCAGTCTGCTGGACAAGGCGGGGCGGAACATATTTGCAGGCCAGGGCGAAAAGGGAAGCGATGCATTGCGGCACGCCATTGCCGGGCTGTGCGCCGCCCTGCCCGAAACAATGGCGATATGCGTTCCGAATGTGGGCGGTTTCCGGCGCTTTGAGCCCGATCTGTTCGTACCGCTCAGCGCCTGTTGGGGGTATAATAACCGTTCGGTCGCAGTGCGGGTGCCGCCCGGGCCGGATACTGCAAGACGGCTTGAGCATCGGGTCGCCTGCGCCGATGCCAACCCCTATCTTTTGCTGGCTGCCCTGCTTGCGGGCATCCTTTACGGGCTTGACGCGCAGCTTGATCCGGGCCCCGATATCACCGGCAGACGGCCGGGAAGCGCAGGTTCGGGAAAGCTGCCGCTGACCCCGTGGGACGCACTGAGCGCGCTCGACAGAGCGACGATTTTACCCCGTTACCTGCCACAGGCCTATCTTGGCTTCTATGCCGAGGCAAAACGGCGTGAGCTTGAAAAATTCATCAAAGCGCCGGGTGTGCGCGAATATGCCTGGTATTTATGAGCCTGACGCTTCAGGGGCGTCCAAAGTCTTGCTGGCAATCTCATAGACATCGCGGGTCAGCCCCTGTGCGGCAACAATGCGTTCAAGCGCGGCACGCGCATGCGTCTGACATGCCGGCATATAACGTCGCCACTGATCGATCGCGGTCAGCAACCTTGCCGCGATCTGCGCATTGATTCCATTCAGCGCCAGAACCTGATCGGCAAAGAAGCGATAGCCTGACCCGTCAGGCGCATGAAAATGCAGCGGGTTGCCGTGACAGAATGCGCCGATCAGCGCCCGCACCCGGTTCGGGTTATCGATTTCGAATTCAGGGGCCGCACGCAGTTTTGCCACCCTGTCCAGCGTATCGGGAAGCCGGGACTGCGCCTGCACCATGTACCATTTATCAAGCACCAGCGGATCATCACGCCAGCGCGCATGAAAATCGGCAAGCGCTGTATCGCGCTCCGGAATATCGAGATTTGCGAGCAAGCCCAGCGCTGCCATCGCGTCGGTCATATTATCCGCGCTGCGATAATGCGCATCGACCAGCGCATTTGTCGCAGGCGTTTCAAGCGCCGCCAACAGGCCGAGCGCACCGTTGCGCAGCGCGCGCTGTCCTGCCTGTTGCGGATCAGGGCGATAGGATTGGGTGACGCGGTTATCGTGATAGATCGTTTCCAGTTCGGCCCGGAGCGCAGTGGCAATTTCACGGCGCAGGGCATAGCGCGCCTTATGCACCGCCGCCGCATCGACCTGCGACAGATGCTGCGCAACCTCCTGCTCCCCCGGCATCGCAAGCAGCTTGGCAATGAACGCCTTGTCGCTGTCACGATCTTTCAGCGCCGACCCGATTGCCGCGATCAACTGCCCGTCGAAAGCAACCGTGGCACCGTCCTGAATCCGCGCGATCTGATCGAGGATTTGCTGCATGGCGAGCTGCTGCACCGCCTGCCAGCGGTTGAACGGGTCCGGGTCAACCTCGGCCCGCAACGCGCGCACCGCACCATCCTCTTCTTCCGACAAAATGACGGGCGCGGAAAAACCACGGAAAAGCGACGCCACTGCCGGTCGTGACACGCCTGAAAATTCAAATGTCTGACTGGCCTCTTCAAGACTGAGAACCCCTTCCGCCGCCCCGTCAAACAGGCTGAGCGGCACGGGCGCACCGCTTTGTTTATCAACCAGCCCCATTCGCACCGGGATCTGCATTGGCGGCTTTTCAGTCTGGCCCGGTGTGGGCGGCGTATGCTGCGACAATTTCAGGACCAGCGTCTGCCGTTCGGGGTCATAGGCCTGCGCGGCGGTGACATGCGGCGTGCCCGCCTGATGATACCAGTGGCGGAACCGGCTCAGATCGATGCTGCCCGCCTGCTCCATCGCGGCGACGAAATCCTCGACCGTTGCTGCGGTCCCGTCATGGCGCGACAGATAAGTCCGCAAGCCGTCCGCAAACTTTTCCTCGCCAAGCAAACTGTGGATCATGCGCACGATTTCGGCGCCTTTTTCGTAAACCGTGGCGGTATAGAAATTATTGACTTCGATATAGGAGTCAGGCTGCACGGGATGGGCGAGCGGCCCCGCATCCTCGGCGAACTGGCGCGCGCGAAGCATCTGCACATCATTGATCCGCTGTACCGCCGCTGCGCGCATATCGGCGGAGAATTCCTGGTCGCGGAAAACCGTCAACCCTTCTTTCAGGCTCAATTGAAACCAGTCACGGCAGGTGACCCGGTTACCGGTCCAGTTGTGAAAATATTCATGGGCGATAACCCGCTCGATCCCCTCATAGTCGGCATCGGTTGCGGTATCAGGGCGCGCCAGCACATATTTCGCATTGAAAATATTCAGCCCCTTATTCTCCATCGCCCCCATATTGAAGTGGCTGACCGCAACGATCATGTAGATATCGAGATCATATTCGAGGCCAAAACGCGTCTCATCCCAGCGCATGGCGCGCTTGAGCGCATCCATCGCATAGTCGCAACGGTCCTGCATCCCCTGCTCGACATAGATGCGCAGATCCACCTCCCGCCCCGACGCGGTGAGAAAACGGTCCCGCACACATGCCAGATCGCCCGCAACCAGCGCGAACAGATAGCTTGGCTTGGGATACGGATCCGACCATTCCGCCCAGTGGCGCCCGTCATCCAGAACCCCGCTTGCAACAAGGTTGCCATTCGATAACAGGACAGGGCAGCTTTCGCGATCGCCTGTGATCCGCGTTGTGAACAAGGCAAGATTGTCGGGCCGGTCGATGAAATAGGTAATCCGGCGAAACCCTTCCGCCTCGCATTGTGTGCAATACATATCGTTGGAAAGATAAAGCCCCTCCAACGCGCGATTTGCAGACGGATCAATGCCGGTTTCTATTTCAATCTCAAACAGATCCGAAGGCGGATCAACTATCGTCAGCGATTGTTCCGTACAGACATAGGCATCCTCAGGCAACAAATTGCCATCGATATGCACAGAAAGCAGTTGCTGCGCCTCCCCGTCCAGAACCAGTGGCGGGTTCGCGGTTGCTGCCACCTGCCGCCGAACGCGCATACTGGCGCGAACACGGGTAAATGCCGGGTCAAGCGCGATATCAAGCCTCACCCGCTCGATACGGTAGGGATGCGGTATATAATCTTTAGCGAAAATCGGCTGCGGTGCGGCGTCGTTCATATACAAGACTTTCAACTGGCTGATACGGACAGCTTAGCTTGCGAGATTAATCAAAAGCTTACCGCAATCAATATCAGCTCAAGGAAAATCCGCGATACAGCCACCCTCACTCAGCAACAACATCTCACAATCATGTGAAATCCATGTTGCCGGCGGGGCCAGGTTCCTTTGATGCTGTCATTGACGGGCTATTCCGCGGCAGCGGGGCCCGAAATCCGGCGGTCAACATCACCCTCCGCACGCTGCGCGGGTTTACGCAACCTCAGGAATATCAGCAACCGGTTGACCCCGTTCTGCGCATCCGCCAGCAGAGTATAGCCGACCGGCACGACCACGAGTGTCAGTATCGTCGACGAACTCAACCCGCCTAAAATCAGCACACCAAGCGCCTTGCGGAATTCAGACCCTTGCGAATCCGACAAGGCAACCGGAATCATGCCGAAAATCGTCGACAGGGCAGTCATCAGCACCGGGCGCAGCCGGATCGGGCCGGCGCGCAGCATGGCTTCCTTGGCGCTTGCACCTTCATCGCGAAAACGGTTCGCCTGATCGACCAGAAGAATGCCGTTTTTCATCACAATGCCCATCAGTGCGATCAGCCCGATCTGCGCGAACATCGTCATGGTCTGCCCGGCGATGAACAGCGCCACAAATGCGCCAATGAACGATAGCGGCGCAGTCAGCATGATCACCGATGGCTGGGTGAAGCTGTTGAACTGGCTGCCCAGAATCATATAGAGCGCAATCAGCGCCATCACGAAGGCGAATTTGATCGCGCCCGTCGATTCCTGCATCCGCTTGGACTTGCCCTCATGGGTGCCGATATAGCCTTCCGGCAACCCCACTTCGGCGGCAATCCGCTCAACCGCTTCGGTCGCCACCGACAAGGGCACGCCATTTGCCGCCGACGCGTAAACATCGATCGCACGCAACCGGTCACGCCGGTTAATCTGCGCCGGGCCGGAATTCACGTTGATATCGGCAACATTGGCCAGATCGATCAGTTCACCACGATTGCCGCGCACCTGAATCTGCTCAAGCTTGGACAGATCATTCCGCTGATTTTCCTCAAGCCGCAACCTGACATCATAGCGCAGCCCGTCTTCCTCATATGTCGCAACATCAAGACCGCCGACCAATGTCCGGATCGTGGACGCCAGTCCGCGAACCGATACCCCCTGATCCGCCGTACGCTGACGGTCAATTTCAATCTGCACCTCCGGACGGCCGGTCTCGAAGCTCGACTGGATGTCGACAAAGATGCCCTCGGCATCCATCTTCTGCATGACCTCTTCGCTGATCCGCTCAAGCTCGGCAAGATCGCTGCCACGGATCAGAAAATCGATATCCAGATTTCCGAAGCCCGGCCCTGAAATCCAGGGCACTTCCATCACCGCAAAGCTTTTTGCCTCGGGCGCGGCACGCGCCATCGTTTCGCGCGCAGCCTGCATGATATCAAGGAAATCGGTCTCGCGTTCCTGCTTGGGCGTCAAGGTCAGATAGAACTGTATGACATTGACCTTGGATTGCTGATCCGAACCGATTGTGATGAAGCTGTTGGTGACATGTTCGATCTTGCGCAGCTCGGCTGCGACGCGGCTCCCGACGCGCTTTGTCTCCTCGACACCGACACCGAAAGGCAGTTCCATCTCCGCCAGGAATTCACTGCGATCCGTCTTGCCCGAAAAGTCGGACGGCACGTTGCCCGCAATAAAAACGCCCACACCGATTGTCAGCACGGCAAGCGCGATCACCACCAGCCTGAAGCGCAATGCACCGCGCAACAGCTTGCCATAGGCTGCCTCAAGCTTCTGATAGCCATTGTCGAAAATCCGGCCAATCCGCCCCAGCTCGGATTGCGGGCGCAGGAAACGCGCGCAAAGGGTCGGGGTCAAGGTCAGCGAAATCAGCAACGACACAAGCACCGAAAAAACAATTGCAAGGCCGTACTGGTAGAAAAAGCGCCCGACGATCCCTTCCATGAAGGCAATCGGCACAAACACAGCAAGGATCGAGCTAGACCCCGCAAGCACCGCGGCCCCCACCCGCTTGATGCCGACAGATGCGGCTTCCATCGGCGCATACCCGTCATCAATTGCCCGATAGATCGATTCCAGCACGACAATCGCATCATCGACAAGCAGACCGACAGCGACCGAAAGCGCCATCATCGTCATCATGTTGACGGTAAAGCCCGCCACATAGAATGCCATGAAGGTCGAGATGATCGCCGCCGGCATGGAAATCGTGACGATGATCGTGGCGCGCGGGCTCAGCAAAAAGGCCAGCGTCACAATCACGACCAGGATCAGCCCCAGGATCATGTCCTTGGTCACATCCTCGATCGAGCCTTGAATAAAGGTCGAAATATCCCGCGCGACAACGATTTTCATTCCTTCGGGCGCAAGCGCGCGGATATCATCCATCGATGCCTTGATGGCATTGGCCACTTTCAGGGTATTTTCACCCGACTGTCGGCGAACTTCGAGTGAAACGCCGTTCTGGCCATTCAGCTCGGCATATGTCCGCTCATCCTCCATGCCATCTTCAACACGGGCGACATCACCCACCCGCGTCGGCGCCCCGTCGGCAAACGCCACGACGATATCGGCGAATTCCTCGACGCTCAGCACCTCGCCCAGCGTCTTGACGGAAAACTCCTCGAAATTGCCAGCGGTTTGAAGTTGCCCACCAGGCAATTCGGCATGCTCATTCTGAATAGCGCGAATAACATCGTCGGCAGTAACGTGATGCGCACGCAATTTATCCGCATCAAGCCATATCCGCACTTCCCGGTCACGGCCGCCGACAAGGGTGACCGAACCAACACCGGGCAAGCGCTGAATCCGCTCTTTCACGACCGTATCGGCAAAGCGGGTAATCTCCCGGATCGACAGATCGCCGGCGACCATCACCGACATGATCGGTTGCGCATCCGGATCCACCTTGCCTACCACGGGGCTGTGGATATCGCGCGGCAGATCGTTAAGCGCAATCGCAACCTTGTCGCGCACATCCTGCGATTTCACATCGACATTTTCGCTGAGCTCGAACTCGACCGAGATGGCTGAACGCCCCTCGAAGCTCTGCGAACGCAGGCTCTTGATCGCCGCGATCGAGTTAACCTCTTCCTCGATAATATCGGTGACTTCGCTTTCAATGGTTTCGGGCGCGGCCCCTTCAAGGACCGTCGACACGCTGACGAACGGAAATTCAACGCGCGGGAAAAGATCCGTCCCCATGCGTTGCATCGCGACAAAGCCAAGCGAAACCAGCGCGGCGACGAGCATCACCGCGAAAACCGGCCTTCTTATGGAAATTTCACTAATCCACATGTGCCATCTCCACAGAAACCAGATCGCCATCGCGTACCCGGTTCAAACTGGGGCCAACCAATACCCTGTCATTTTCACTCAGGCCCTTGGTTATCTCCACCCTGCGGGCATCCAGCTCCCGCACGGTCACGGGCACCCGCGCGGCCTTGCCCTCCCTGTGCACGAAAACATAGCGCGCGCTTTGACTGCCCAGCAGGGCACGCCGATCCAGGGTCAACGTCTTTCTTGCATCAGGAAGCAATGTCGCGCGGGCAAACAGTCCAGGCTTGATCGCATAATCGGGATTGAGGATCGCCAGACGCACCTGCACCTTGCGCGTGACCGTATCCACCTGATCATTCAGAATATGAACCTGGCTGGGATATTCCTGGTCGAGCCCGTCAATATAAACCCGCCCAGGCGTCCCGAGCCGGATATATTTGAGCTTTGTTTCAGGGATCTCGACAATCGCCGCCACGATATCGATCTTGGAAATATCGAACACGCCGCGACCGCCACCGCCACCGCCGCCGCTGCCCGGCATCCCACCCGGCCCGCCAAAGGTGGTCAGGAATTCGCCGGTATATTTATGCTGATACACTACAACACAGTCATAGGGCGCGCGGACGATTGTATCGTCGAGGTCCTGCTCGGCCTTGGCAAGGCTTGCCTTGGCAATCCCATGCCGCGCGGCTGCGATGCTGAACTGCGCCTCCACCTTGTCGAGCCGACCTTTCGAGGCCACGCCCGAACTGCGCAATTCCTTGATCCGCTTCAGCTCGGACCGGGCATTGTCAAGCTCCGCCTGGGCGAGTTGGACCTGGAACTGTGCTTCTTTCACCCGAATTTCGTAATTGGTGCTGCGCACGCGAAATAACGGTTCGCCTTTCTTGACCCGGTCACCGACCGCGACGAATGTCTCTTCCAGAATACCGGTGACGACCGGGCCGATATTGGTTTTCTGCGATGCGGCGATCGTGCCTGTACCGATCACCGGCTCGACGATCTCTTCAAGCTGCGGCAGAATTACCGACAGCCCCAGTGATTTCACCTGATCTGGCTGCGCAAGCGCGTCAACGCCGGCAGGCGCCGTATCCGCCGCCTTGCCGGATGCGGCCGTATCATTTTCACCGCTGCTATCGCCGCAGGCCGAAAGCAGGAGCGGCCCGGCTATCAACGCCATAAAAGTCAGCAGTCGCATCTATTATCTCCACCGGCCGGTCGAAAGGCGTTTTCCGCCTCCGCCACCGCCTTTTGCATGTCATTCATCAATTCAGTTCCGCTTTTTCGCCGCCGATTGGGCCGCCACCAGAAAGTGGCAGTTGGCGCGCGCCACGGGCTTGTCGCGATTGTCCTGCCAGACCGTCGCAACGACCGTCGACAGGCGCGCACCCAAGCGGATAATCTCCGCCTGTCCGAACGTGTCCCTGGGGCCACCCGGTCGCAGATAATCCACCGTTGTACTGATCACACGTGGAATATCCTGCCCGCAGCGGCCGTAATTCTCCGGTGCGCGCTGCGCATGCATCACTGTCGCCAGCGCCGTCGCCTCAAGAAAAGTGGCAACGATCCCGCCATGCAGGGCCGGCAGACTGGGATTGCCGATAAGTTGCGCGGAAAAAGGCATCGTGCACAGCACATCCTTGCCGTCCAGCGCCGCCCGCAGGCCAAGCCGCGCGGCAAACGGGATACGGTCGAACAACTCGGCAAGCGGGATATCCCCGCCCTCACCGCGCGTCATATCATCAAGGCGCGCATCACCGCGCTTCTCATCTGTCGTCATTTTCTGATCTCAACGCCCCGCGGCTTTCAAGGCGGCAGCCATTGGCGGGGTATCGCCGGCGGTGCCCAGCATAAAAGTGCCGTTGGCGATCGCAGCGGGATCTTCCGCATCGTGGGTATAGGCAATCCCTTTGGCAAAACCCACATTGCGCCCGAGTTTGTAGCACTGCCCGGTCACAAAGACATCCTGGGATGCGGGCACCGCGCGCAGATAGTCGACCCGTAAATCAAGGGTGGCAATGGGTGCGGGGTTGGCCAGCTTCTGTATCGTTGCCAGGCCGCAAACCGTATCCAGCATGATCATTAACAATCCTGAATGCACAACCTGCCATTCGGGATCGCCAACACAGGCGGGATTTTGCGGCAGGCGAATCCGCAACCCATCCTCAGCGAGGCTTTCGATCACCACGCCAAGCTCCCCCAGGATTCCGGCATGCCCATCATATAGCTGGCCTGCCTGCCCCCGAAAATCGGCCCATGACATCGGCAATTGCTCGTTCATTTCAATAACTTGCGATCTTATTTATGGAAGGAAACACGCTTTCGGAAAATTATTTTCCCAAAGTGGCTTTAAGAATTAGTATACATCTATATATTATCATCATATACATTATCAATAATTTCTGTCGTAAAAGTGACGAATTTCACGGTGAACGGGTTACATGGACCGTTTTGAGTTACAGCGTGACGTTGGCTGGCTGATATTCGACGTATCGCGTTTACTGATGCGTTCGTTCGAAAAAAAGGTGCGCGAGGTTGGCCTGACACCGCATCAATGGCGCGTATTGCTGCAGATCGGGCGACGCGAGGGACAGACCCAGACCGAAATCGCCGAAGAAACCGAAATTGCCCGCGCACCGCTGGGCCGGTTGCTTGACAAGCTGGAAGAACAAGGGGTCATCGAACGGCGGCAGGATCCCCATGACCGGCGCGCCAAACGTATTTACCTTGTCGAACGGGAAGGCAAAACCTTTATGGAGCCGTTCCGCCAACAGGCAAAAGAACAATTCGACACTGTCTACGGCAAGTTAGCTGACAGCGAACTGCTCGAGCTGATTCGGATGCTGGACCATATCAAGGCCAATATTCAGTCGGCCGAACAGGATGGAATCGTTACACCGCGCACCGCCGCGCAGAACGAATCCGCCTGAAAGCAGACCAAAATTCACCCCGGCCGGGTCACACATCAGCGGCTTGCTCCCTGTTTTGCACCATTGTTGAATGATTCTATCCCGCCGCAACCAAGAAAATCCTTGTCATCGTCTTTGCGGCCATGTTTTCTGACCCCCATGAATAGAGTCCGGGTGGCAAAGAAGATCCGTACGGATGCGCCTGCCACGGCGAACTTATGGAAATGAACAGGGAAGGGACGGTGCTCCGCCATGAATTTCGACTTCTCAGACGATCAAAAACTCCTGAAAGATCAGGCGAACAAATTTCTCCAGGACAAGTGCGACCTGACCGTCGTACGCCGCATTCTGGATGGTGACGAACTTTACGAGGCCAATGTCTGGAAAGGCATTGTGGAGATGGGCTGGACCGGCACCACGATCCCCGAGGAATATGGTGGCATCGGCCTTGGCCATCTGGAACTCTGCATGATCGCGGAAGAGCTGGGCCGTTCGCTCGCGCCCGTCCCCTTCTCCTCCTCGGTCTATCTGGCGACCGAAGCGCTGCTCATCGCGGGCAGCGAGGATCAGAAGCAGAAATACCTCCCCGCCCTGGCGGCAGGTGAAATGATCGGCACGCTGGCGCTCAATGAAGGCACGCAGGCCGCAACCCCGCGCACCATTCAGGCGAGCTTTTCGGGCGGCAAGATCAGCGGCACGAAACTGCCGGTCCCCGATGGCGATATCGCCAATTTCGCGCTGGTCGCTGTCAAGACGGGCAGCGGGTCGGACGAAGGCTCGATTTCGCTTGCGATTGTCGATCTCACCGGCGAAGGCGTAAGCCGCGCACCGGTCAACACGCTCGACCCGACGCGCAACCAGATCGGAAGAGCACACGGTTGCGCGTCGGGTCGAG
>CALAQW010000051.1 GCA_937888955.1 uncultured Alphaproteobacteria bacterium
GCTTGACGCGCAGTTGCGTCGCAGCCATACGGCGGCCAGGCGTTGCACCCCGCTCAGCTTCCGCGACCAGCGCCTTCAATCGTTCTGTCTGCGGCCATAAGCGATGGCTTTGCGCAACCGGCCTTCCCTGACGGTCAACCGCATCGAAACAAAGACCCGATTGCGCTGACACACCATGGGCCTGTGCAAAATCGAAAAGAGCCCGGGCAAACTCCCGCGCTTCAGGTGCCCCGATCTGCGTGGCATAATCATGCAGCAGCCAGTGCCATTCAAAATGGTGGCCAGGCTCCACCCGCGCGCCTTCCTCACCGGGCAAGGGGTGCCAGTCCGGCGCGAAAGCCTCACCCAAACTCTTTGTAGCGGGATCGAAGAAGCTGTCGCGAAACAAGGTGAAAATCTGCTGCGCACGATGACGAAATCCCATCTCGCCGGTGGCGCGATACAGCACAAGCAGCGCTTCCAGCAGATGCATATGCGGATTTTGTGCCAGCGGCGCACGCGCATCGCAGACGCCATCGCGAATGCCACTCACATAGCCGCCATTCTGCGCGGCCATGTAATTATCAAGGAATTGCAGGCTGTCGCCTGCGGCAGTCAGCGCGTTCCGGTCACGATTGCAGAGATAATGCCAGCCGCAGGCAAAAAGGACGAAGGCGATATCGTAACTTTCAACGTCATCATCAAACGGGCGGCCATCAGGCCGCACAGCACGCGCCCATCCATGCGCGGAACCGCGCCAGTAGTGGCGGCGCATGAACGCAAACCCGTCCGCCGCCAGACTACGCCACCGCGCCGCGCGCGCCATGTCGGGATCTGTAAGACCGGCGTGGGAAAAGACATAAATCTGCCGCGCCTGAACACGCAGCCTTTTTGCCGCATCCGGATCTGGCGCGCCCTGCAGATCCAGCCGTTCGGCAAAGCCACCCCGCTCCCCATCCGCAGTCGCAGCCCAGACAGGCAAGAGCTCGGTAAAAAGCCAATTGGCGATGGATGCGGCATCAGATGACATAAATTGTTTCCGGCGGGTTTGGTATCGAACACAACCCTGCGAAAAAACCATTCACAGGGCCTGCTTGATCCATATCAATGCTTGCCGGTCGACAATGCATAATTATCTCTTTGTGTAATACCCGAAAAGCCATCGGGTTACATCTAGCAACTGGCGAGTTAAATGGCAGCAACTGATGGAGTTGGTGGGATGACTGACAAAGCGAAATCGGTTTCACTATTTGGCGGTGAACATTTCTGGCCGAATTTCCTCGATCCGTTCAGGCAGTTCGGCACGGCGATCGCGAATCTCTTTACACCGAGCGCGGAGGCGGTCGACACAAACGACGCTTATGAGATCACCATCGAACTACCCGGTGTGAAGGAAAATGACATTGATGTGTCGATCGAGGGAAACATGCTGCGGGTGAAGGGTGAAAAGCGCGCCGAGCATGAGGAAAAGAAGGAAAATTACTATTTTTCCGAACGCCATTATGGCGCTTTCCAACGTAATTTCCGCCTGCCGGAAAATGTCGACCATGCGGCAATCAAGGCAAGTTTCAAGGATGGCATCCTGACGCTGAAACTGCCCAAAAGCGAAAAAGAGACCCCGAACAGCCGCAAGATTGACGTGAAGGCAGGTTAATAGCCGCCACAGGCATGGCATCTTTCTTACATGCCTGCACTACCGATATACCGGCAGCTTGACGAACATGCGCAATGGCCGCAAGCTGCCGGCACGCTTGTTGTCGAATATTGACAGGCACTGCCTGCATCTCTAAAGCGGTGCAGTGTGGCTAACATCAACGCAATTTCACATATTGCCACTGCGGGGATATGAATTATGCGCCTATCGTCAGCCAGGCTCAGCCAGATCAACGACAAGCTGAATAGATGAGCAACATTTCCCCCGACAGTTCACCTGCAGCCAAGCATTCTGCCTATAACGACCCCTACGCCGCCGATGACGAAATCGATCTGCGCGTGCTTGCAGCCTTGTTGTGGGGCCACAAATTCCTGATCGGCTTTTTTGCGGTGCTGTGCTTTCTGATCGGAGTACTTTACCTGCATTTTGCGGAACCGGTCTATCGCGCCACCCTTCAGGTCACACCCCCGCAAGGGCAACAAAGCCAGACACCGGGCGGCGGGCTGGGTGCGCTTGCGGAGCTTGCGGGCGCAGGTAGCCTTCTTGGCGGTGCTGATGCGACATCTTTCGAGCTTTATCTTGCCGGGCTCACCTCGCTTGAAGCGGCGAACAGATTGGCCGCGAACGAACCGCTGATGCGGCGCATATTCGCATCTGAATGGTCCGAAAGCACACAATCCTGGAAAGAACCGGACAGCGCCCTGCGCGCAATTGTGCGGACAATAAAGCCCTGGCTCGGCGTAGAAAATTACCCCTGGTCACCACCGGACGGGCAGCGGTTGCAGGAGTTTCTGGAAAAGTACGCGGCGATTTCGCGCGATAAATCTTGACGATGGGACTTT
>CALAQW010000052.1 GCA_937888955.1 uncultured Alphaproteobacteria bacterium
CCAGCAGGAACGGATCATTCCGACGATCGAGGGTTATGGCTGCGCGGGGGTGGGCTATGTCTCCTACGGGATCGTCGCGCGCGAGGTCGAGGCGGTGGACAGCGCCTACCGCTCCTGCATGAGTGTGCAATCGAGCCTCGTCATGCATCCGATCCACGCCTATGGGACCGAAGAGCAGCGCGAGAAATATCTCCCCAGGCTTGCCAGCGGCGAATGGATCGGCTGCTTCGGGTTGACCGAGCCTGACCATGGCTCCGATCCGGGCAGCATGATCACACACGCCAGGAAGGTAGATGGCGGCTTCCGCCTGACCGGCGCGAAAATGTGGATCACAAGCGCCCCGATTGCCGATGTTTTTGTCATCTGGGCAAAGTCCGAAGCGCATAATGGCGATATCAAAGGCTTCATCCTGGAACGCGGGATGGAGGGGTTAAGCACCGCGAAAATCGAAGGAAAATTCTCCTTGCGCGCCTCCCCCACCGGCTCCATCGCGATGGATGAGGTATTTGTGCCCGAGGAAAATTTACTGCCGAATGTGGCTGGCCTGAAAGGGCCGTTCGGCTGCCTGAATAATGCGCGCTATGGCATTGCCTGGGGCGCATTGGGCGCTGCGGAATTTTGCTGGCAAGCGGCGTTGCAATACACGCTTGACCGGAAACAGTTCAACCGACCGCTTGCCGCCAATCAGCTTATTCAGAAAAAACTCGCCGATATGCAGACCGAGATTTCCATTGGTCTGCAGGCCTGCTTGCGCGTGGGCAGGTTGAAAGATGAAGGTCGGGCGACGCCGGAAATGATCTCATTGATCAAGCGCAACAGCTGCGGCAAGGCGCTGGACATCGCACGAACCGCCCGCGACATGCATGGCGGGAACGGTGTGTCCGATGAATATCACGTGATCCGGCACGCCATGAATCTCGAAGCAGTGAACACCTATGAAGGCACCCACGACGTACACGCTTTGATTCTGGGTCGCGCCATGACAGGTATCGCCGCTTTTTCGTAGACCGCGATACCGCACAGCCTGCACACCGTCATGTCTGACTTTCCCCGGGCGGCGTACTGTCCTGCCATTTACCGCGGGCTGACAGCACCTGCTTGAGGACGGCTGCCTGATCCGTCATCAGGCCATCGACGCCGAGATCAAGTAGCCGCGCCATCTCGTCAGGACAGTCCACCGTCCAGACATGCACCTGCAAATTGTGCCGATGCGCCGCCGCCACAAAACGGCGCGTCACGATTGGAATACCGCGATAGCTGAGCGGTACCTGCGCACAGCCAGCCTGAAACCCGCCAAGCGGCAACCCGATACTGTGCCCGGCAAGCCGCCACACCTCGCCCGGTCCCATACCGGTGCAGATTTCATCCCCCAGTTCGCGGCGTATGCGGCGATTGCGGCGGTCCGAAAATGAGGTAATGCAGACCCGCCCGACCGCATTCAAATCCTTCAGGGTATTTATCAGCGGCCGCACCGCCTGATCGGATTTCGGATCAATGTTGAGCCTGATTTCAGGCCAGCTCGCCAGCACATCCTGCAACAGGGGTATCGGCGCATGCCCGCCAACCCTGGCTTGCCGCACCTCCGCATGCGGCATCGCCGCGATACGGCCACGCCGGTCGGTTACACGGTCCAGCTTGTCGTCGTGAAAAGCCAGCAGGACGCCATCTTCTGTTGCGTGGACGTCCGTCTCGACATAGCGATATCCCAGCGCAACCGCATGCGCGAAAGCTTCCATCGTGTTTTCAAGCTGATCCCCTGCCCCACCGCGATGGGCGAACGCCAGGCAGCCATCATGTTCAAGAAATGCAAATTTGGGTGTGATGCGGGTCATTCGTCTGAATTCTGGGACATTATTGCCCGACAAGCAGGATAAGCCATCTTCTATTGACGAGCTACCGCGATATCGGTTGGATAGCGACCATGCCGCTTACCCTTCTTTCGATTAATCTGGCCGTCACGCTCAGCATCATGTTTGGCCTGTGGCTGATCTCGCTGCGCCGCAACGATGTTTCTATCGTCGATCTTTACTGGGGGCCGGGCTTTGCCGTGGTTGCCTGGATATCGCTTCTGACCACGCAGACCGATAGCAATTTGCGTCATTGGCTTGTCGTCGGGCTGGTCAGCCTGTGGGCGTTGCGACTGGCGGTGTATCTTGGCTGGCGCGCGCGCAATCACGCAGACGAGGATCCCCGCTATGCGGCCATGCGGGCCGGGCGGGGCAAGGCCTTCGTGTGGCAAAGCCTTTATATTGTCTTCGGACTGCAGGGAATGTTGATCTGGCTGCTGTCTTTCCCGCTGCAATTCGGGCTGACAAACGGACAAGCATTTAACCTGATTTCGCTCGCCGGCGCGGCAATTGCGCTGTTTGGTCTCGTTTTTGAAACAATCGCCGATTATCAGCTTGCGCGGTTCAAGCGGCAGAATCCGGCAGCCGGCGCCTTGCTGACAGAAGGCTTATGGGGCCTGACACGGCATCCCAATTATTTTGGCGAAACCTGTTTCCAATGGGGGCTTTTCCTGCTGGCAGCAGGCCATTGGCCCAGTGTGTGGACGGTCTGGGCCCCGCTGTTGATGACATTTCTGATCTTGCGGATATCGGGTGTGCGGTTGCTTGAGGAACAGCTATCGATGCGAAAACCCGATTATGCGGAGTATCAGCGTCAGACACCGGCATTTATACCGCGTTTGAGCAGGCGGCAAACTAATCAGCCCATCCATGGCAGCTCTGATAACACAGGCGAATAGCTGCGCGACTAGGGCGTTAAGCGCCCTGCCCAGAACCGTTCCAGTCCACGCAGAACGTCATTCACCTGACCAAGCTCCGCTGCGCCGAACCAGTGCTCCGATTCCAATGCCTGGCACTGTGCCAACAATATTTCCTCAACAAGTTGCCGGACAATCTGGCCATCTTCTGTCAGCTTGACGGTCACCGACCGCCGGTCGTCGGGCGAGCGCGCATAGTCGATGAAACCGAGATTGACCAGTTTCTTCAGATTGTAAGAGACATTCGACCCCAGATAATGGCCACGGGACCGCAGTTCCCCCGCGGTTAGAACGGAATCGCCGATATTATACAGTAACAACGCCTGCACCGCATTGAGCCTTGCCGGCAGCCTGCGCTCCAGCTCCACCTTGAGAACGTCAAGCAAACGCCGGTGAAGCCGCTCGATAATCGACAACAATGTGCCGAATTCAAACATCGTCTGCTGCCCCTCCTCGGTCGGCAGCACCAGATCTATTTCTTTTGCATCAGAACCATTCATCACTTCTGGGTACATTCCGCAGTCATTGACACGCCAACCAGCCGAGCCACTTGAATTATGACCCGCATCTATTAATTGCTATCCTGCCTTCCTAGTGGACAAATAAGGTAATAAAGTGGCGATAATGATAAATCATGCTGATCTAAAGCGGCTGAAATCCTGCTGACTGATACGACTTTATTAATAAATATCTGCATTTCCAGATCTATGCTCTCCCTAATATCACCCAATCTGTAATGAATATCACTATCAGCATAATTTGCTAGACTTTCACATCTGCTTGTAACTGCGTAACAAAGACAAATACTCAAAATTGTGTATTTCTATTGCGTTGAAATCAGTCGGGCCGGCATGACATGACCGACTACCAGACAGGCTTGATGAGTATCAGATGATCGAAAAGGAAACATTTGGCCGCAGACAGCAGGCGATTGAACAGTTCAGACGCTCAGCCGGGTCGCCTGAACTATTCGGCAAAAGCCAACAACTGGCCGATTATTGGTTCAACCTGAAAAAATCGGGGCTATTGCCCGAAAAGAAAACCATCAATCCCCGCGATCTACAATCGCTCCTGCCGCAAATTGTCATGTTGGAACGCGATGAAGCTGGCCTGTTCAAGGTCAGACTTAGCGGCACAGGCATTACAGAATTGTGGGGAATAGAACCGACAGGCAAGGAGTTTCTTGCCCACGCTGCATTGCAGAATCGCGATAAAGTCCAAAGCTTGCTGCAATCCGCCCTGCAGCAGCCATGCGGGCTGATAATGCGATACGACGACCTTTACACTGATGGCCGGCTGATTCAGACCGAGTTCGCGCTATTTCCGATAAGGATGTCCGCTAATCAGACGCAGATTTTATTCGGCGTCATTTCCGCCGCCGATCATGAAGAACAAAGCTGGCCTCAACCGCTGCTCGCAACCGCTTTCTACCGTATCAAGAATTTCCAGTTTGTCAGTGTCGGTGGCGGCACCCCGACACCGGCAGATGATTGCTAGCGGCGCAAGGCTCGCAACCCCGAAGTTACGGTCGATCCTGACCACGCAGAAAGCGGATAATCGCCGAAAAATCAAGATCCCCGTTACCCGCGGCATTGAACATGCTGTAGATCGCCTGCGCTTGGGCGCCAAGCGGGGTGGCGGCATCGTTCTGCTGTGCCGCCTGCTGTGCCAGCCGAAGGTCCTTCAACATCATGGCCGCCGTAAATCCCGCCTTATAATCATTATTCGCGGGCGATGTCGGAACCGGCCCAGGCACCGGGCAATAGCTTGAAATCGACCAGCATTGCCCCGATGCATTTGCCGTCACCTCAAACAGCTTGTCATGATCAAGGCCCAGCTTTTCCCCCAGGACAAACGCCTCGCATACGCCGATCATGGTGATCCCCAGGATCATATTATTGCACGCCTTGGCGGCCTGCCCGTTGCCAGGCCCGCCCGCATGCACGATCAGCCGCGATACCGGCTCAAGAAACGGTCGCGCCCGCTCAACCGCCGCATCATCCCCTCCCATCATAATGGTAAGCTGCCCGGCCTCCGCGCCGCCAACGCCGCCCGATACCGGCGCATCGACCATCTGCACCCCCTGATCGGCGGCCGCGCGCTGCACCTGCCGCGCCGTTTCCACATCAATCGTCGAACAATCGATCAGGACCGCATCGCCTGCCCCGCTGGCAAGCACCCCCTCTTCCCCGAGATAGACACGCCGGACATGATCGCCGGCCGGCAACATCGTGATAACCGCATCGGATCCACTTACCGCAGCCGCGATCGATGGCGCGATTTCTGCCCCGTCGGCAGCGGCCTCCTTGCAGGCGTCCGGCGACAAATCAAACGCTTGCACCAGGTGCCCTGCCTTCAGCAGATTTCTGACCATGGGCCGCCCCATATTGCCCAAACCGATAAATCCGATTGTCGCCATGCCGTATCTTCCCTGATTTGTTGTTATTAACGCGACGTTCCGCCGACAGAGCCGAGCATCAGCTCTTTTTCACCCAATGATGCGAAATAGGCATCGACTGCCGCCGCATCGACGTCGACAAGCCGGCCGGGCTGCCACCTTGGCGTCTGGTCCTTATCGATCACGGTCGCGCGAACCCCTTCGTAAAAGTCGGCGCCGACGATAAAGCGGCTGGCGATGCGATATTCCATCTGCATGCAATCATCGAAATCGCGCGTCGCCCCCTTGCGGATCTGCCGAAAGGCGACTTTGGTGCTGGTCGGGGATTTCGACAGGATCGTTTGTCGAACCGTCTCCGCCCATTCGTCTGATTCCCGTGCCAATGCGTCAAGAATGCCATCAATGGAATCGCCCGAAAAAATCCGATCGATATGGTCACGCCGAGCTGCCAGAGACGGCGCGTCCGGCGCGGGCTGCGAAAACCGGCCAATGACCTGGTTCACAATTTCCGCTGTCGTACCGGCTGCAAAATTGGCCGCAACAAGTGCGTCATAAAGCGCATCAAGCGTATCTGCTGGAACGAAATCGGTTGCGATGCCAGTATAGACAGCATCAGCCGCACCGATCCGCGTGCCCGTCAGTGCAAGGAACAAGCCGGTTTCCCCCGGACAACGGGACAGAAAATACGACCCGCCGACATCAGGGAACAGGCCAATGCCTGTTTCAGGCATGGCAAAGCGGATATTTTCTGTTGCGACCCGGTGGCTGCCATGAACCGACACACCGACCCCGCCGCCCATGACAATCCCGTTCAACAGCGCGATATAGGGTTTCGGATAATGATGAATGAGCGCATTCAGGCGATATTCGTCATGATAAAAGCGATAAGGGTAATCGTCGCCGGCCAGACCGCTGTCATAAAGGCTGCGAATGTCGCCGCCGGCACAAAAAGCCCGCCCCGCGCCACGAATAATGACAGCCTTGACCGATGCATCGGGTAGCCAGCCGAGCAGCGCCGCCTCGATCGCGTGGCACATATCAAGTGTCAGCGCATTAAGCGCCTCGGGCCGGTTCAGGGTAATCACCCCGCAGCCGCCTTCCACTGCAATATCGACGCCGGTATCGCGCGCTGCTTCCCCTGTCATTGTTACCTTGCCCTTTATTCGCGAAACAGTTCGCGGCTGATGATGACACGCATCACCTCATTGGTGCCTTCAAGTATCTGATGCACGCGCAAATCACGCAAATGCCGCTCAAGCGGGAAGTCCCGAAGATAGCCATAGCCGCCATGAATCTGCAGCGCGTCATTGACAATCTGAAACCCCGCATCGGTTGCGAAACGTTTCGCCATCGCCGCGAATTTGGTTGCATCGGGTGCGCGGGCATCAACCTTCATTGCCGCGCTGCGTAACAAAAGCCGCGCGGCTTCAAGGTCCGTCGCCATATCGGCAAGCTTGAAGCGCAGCGCCTGAAAGTCGGCCAGCGGTTTGCCGAATTGCCGACGTTCCTGCATATATTGGGTGGCAAGCGCGATAGATTCACCGGCAACGCCAAGCGAACATGCCGCGATATTGAGCCGCCCGCCATCCAGCCCCTGCATTGCGATTTTGAAGCCGTCACCTTCCGCGCCCAGACGGTTTGCCACCGGCACACGGCAATTGTCGAACAGCACCATCGCAGTAGGTTGACTACGCCAGCCAAGCTTGCGCTCCTGCTTGCCAAAGTCGAGGCCTTCCGTATCTTTTTCCACAACAAGACAGGAAATGCCCGATGGCCCCTCGCCCCCTGTCCGAACCATACAGACATAAAGGTCGGATGTGCCGGCACCGGAAATAAATGCCTTGCCGCCATTCACCACATAATAGTCACCATCGCGTTCGGCACGGGTGGCAAGCGCGGCGGCGTCCGAGCCCGCGCCCGGCTCGGTCAAACAATAGCTTGCGATCAAATCCATCCGGCACAGTTGCGGCAGCCAGCGCTGCCGCTGCTTCGCGTCACCGAACCGGTCGATCATCGCGGCCGCCATGTTATGGATCGACAGGAAGGCGGCGGTCGCCGTGCAGCCCGCCGACAGGCTTTCAAAGATCAGTGTCGAGTCAAGCCGGCCAAGCGCACTGCCGCCAACATCCTCGCTCACATAAATCCCCGCAAATCCGAGCGCCGCTGCCTCGCGCAGGACATCGACCGGAAAATGCGCGGTCTCGTCCCAATGGGCAGCATGTGGCGCGAGTTTGTCACGCGCAAATGCCACGGCGACATCGCGAAACGCCAATTGATCGGGGGAAAGTTCGAAATCCATGACAAATTTATCCTGCAGCCTGATTGCAGGTGATAAAAAAGCGCACTCTTACTGTCAATTCAAACTGTATTCAGAAAGCACATTCACGGCACTGACAGTTCAGCAGGTGATATCGGACAAGTATTTTATAATGATTTTTTAACAGACCTAATATTATATTAGTGGCATTAGCATAATAATTTCAGTACGGTATGAGATGCAGGTTTTTTTCAGTTCAGGGATGAATCAAAACAGGCGGCTACGGTCAAACGATCGGCAATGAAAAACAACCTGCGCTTGTTGTGCCGTCCGTTAGCTCAGATACTGACTGCAATCAGCGATCCGCGCCAAATTCGCGGCCGGCTTTTTTGCCAGATGAGGCAAGTCAAAACCCAGCTGATATGAAAAACTCGTTTGGATTGACAGAACGCAACCAATTAACCACAGCGATGAAGCGTCACTGGCTGGACTGGTTAATTGTCCTGATGCTGGCTATTGCATTCTGGCACAGCACGCCCAAGCCTGTCCTGCTGGGTTGTTTGGGCGCAATTCTGATCGCTGTTGAAATTAACAATTTTATCTTGTGGCGTTTCCGGGAAGATACGAAACACGAGGAAAAAAATCTCGTCTGGCTTCGGCTGATCCAGATCGGCGCCTTTCTGTATGGCAGCGTCTGGGGCATCGCATCGGTTGTTCTTTTTTACTTCTGCGATCCGCAAACCGAACCGGTCCTGCTGATCGGTCTCATTGCTGTCGTGGGCATCTGGTGCCTGTCGCACGCATCCTCTTCATTCCTGATCCACCTGTTCGCCCTGCCTGCCGGTTTGCCGCTTCTGACGGTGATGACATTTCAAGGGAGCAATACAGAGCTTCTGATCGTTGCAATCGCCGTTATCTTTCTTGGTTACGGCATACGCCTTTTGCGCATCGTCGATTCAAACTACCGCAATGCACTTATGACGTCAGCGCGACGAAAGGCTGAAAGCGGCCTGTCGAGCGAACTGCAAACCCTGCTTGAACAGGATAGAGCCAGACTGCAATCGCTGCTTGACGCGGTACCCATCCCGATCGTTGTCAGCAAGCGCAGTACAGGGGAACTGCTCTACATGAATAAATCCACCGTCAAGGTGATGGGGCTCAAGGAAGCGGTGCGGCCGGGTACGAAAACAACCGATTTCTTCAAACGCCCCGAGGAGCGGGAGCGTCTGGCCCAACAACTAGCCGACAATGGGGGCATCGCCGATTTTGAAATAAACCTGCGGCGCGCGGACGATAGCGATTTCTGGGTTTTATACTCCGCATCGCAAATGATTTACGACAGGGTGCCCGCGATCATCGGCGTTTTTGTCGACATCACCTCGCGCCGCAAGGCGGAAGAGGCCTTGCGCGAAAGTGAAGAAAAGTTCCGCCTGTTTGCCGACCATGCCCACGATATCATCCTGATGTACGATATGGAGGGTATCTGCCTTTACGTCTCTCCGTCGGTGCAATCGCGTCTTGGCTACCATCCCGATAAGGTAATTGGCAAAAAAATTCAGGAATTCGTCCATCCCGACGATCTGTCCCAACTGATCGACAGCGAAAGAGACAGCCTGAAATCACAACCGGTCGACTATACGCACCTTTATCGCGTCCGGCATGCGGACGGGCATTGGGTCTGGACCGAAACCACAAGCAGCCCCGAACGTGACCCCGATACAGGGCGGGTCAAGCATATCTTTGCCGTGACGCGCGATATCACGGACCGAATCCTGTATGAAGAGGAATTGAAAGAGGCGCGGGAACGTGCGGAAACGGCCGACCGCGCCAAATCCGAATTTCTGGCGCATATGAGCCATGAAATCCGGACACCGCTGAATGCGGTTATCGGATTTTCGGAAGTGATGCGGGACGAACTGTTCGGCAAGCTGGGCTCACCGCGTTATGCCGAATATATTCAGGATATCCACAATAGCGGAACGCATTTGCTGGCGCTTATCAACGATGTCCTTGATCTGTCGAAAATCGAGGCCGGAAAATTCGAGCTGCTCGAAGACAAAGTCGCCATTAACGATATTGCCGACACCGTCTGCCGCATCATTTCGGAACGGGCCAAAGCGAAGCAGATTTCAATCGTTACGCACTTGCCCGATGAGATCTATCTTTGGTGCGACCGCCGGGCGATCACACAAGTGCTGATCAATATTCTCGGCAATGCGGTGAAATTCACCCCTGAAGGCGGTGAAATTCAGTTTGACTGCCAAATTGTGGCAAACGGCGATTTGGTTATCCATGTGACCGATAATGGCATTGGCATCGCGCAAGACGATCTGCCACGGGTCCTTGAACCCTTCGTCCAATCACGCGCGAGCGTCGGCGTCGCTGCCAATGAAACAGGCACGGGATTGGGCCTGGCGCTATCAAATTCACTGATTGAAAAACATCAGGGCAAACTGGCGTTGAGCAGCACCTTGAATGTCGGCACCCGTCTTACGGTTACCTTGCCTGCGGCGCGGGTGGTTGAAGCAACTCAGGGATTGCAACATAGCGACAATATCGCGTTGCCGCGATAAGCCTCAACAGGCAAGCTCCGCCTACCCTGCCTAAATATCCTTCCCACATGATGCGGCAAAAGATCGCTGTACAGTTCGCGGTTTTTTGCATCGGCCCTTGCGTATAGTCAGGCCACTTAACCATAGCTTTGAATTCAGCCCGTACAGCGAAATGGTTAACAAATTTGCACTCGCAGAGCGTTAAAAATTCGTGTATTCTGTTCTTGTTAAAGCCGTAAGTTTTACGGAACACGCATTTCGATATCATTGAACGGGACAGCTTTTATTACTGTTCCAACCATTTTAGCGCAAGGCGGCTGCTTTTCGCCTGAATATTGGTAAAAGAGATAATTCAAGTCCATGGCTATGCTGAAACCAGCCTTGGCAACAGCACATTTTCAAATGCCGAAAAATGTTCAGTATTACTGGATTGATTGGCTGATTATTATTGCTGTTGGCCTTTCCTTTTGGAAAGACGTTCCGGATTCGATTTTACAGATTACCTGCGCTGCGGCTGTGGGTGGTATATTGGTGCATCGTTTCATCTGCGCCAAGTTTCTGCCCGGCAAGGGACGGGAGCCTGCGCAGGGCTTACTCAAATGGGTACAGCTTGCCAGTTTTGCCATTGCGGGTGCCGGCTGGGGGTATTTTCTCACATCACTTTATGCATTTAAGACGCAGTCCACAGAACCGGTCCTGCTGCTTGCTACATTGGTGATATTGGGCAGTTGGACATTAGCAAATATCTATGCCCGCCATGCGCTATATCTATTCATTGCCGCAATCTGCGCGCCGCTTTTAAGCAGTGTTTTCCTCGAACGCGACCCCTATCACCTGGTAATCGGGAGCCTGATGGTCGCATTGCTGTTTATCTGCTTAAAACACGTCCATTCACTGAAAAGCGGCTGGCAGAGCAACTTGCAGGAATCCGCCCAGAAAGAACAGGAAATCAAATCCTCGAAAGAGCTGAAGGCGCTGCTTGAAAAGGATCGCGCGCGGCTTCAGTCGATCCTGGATGCGGTTCCCTTGCCAATCATTGTCAGCAGAAACGCCACGGGCGAATTGCTGTATATGAACAGAACGACCGTCGAAACCCTGGCGCTTGAAGAAGCAGGCACTTCGGAAACGATCTATACGGATTTTTTCGTCGACCCGATCGACCGCCATCGCCTTGCAGACGAGGTTGCCCGCAAGGGCGCGCTATCGGATGTAGAAGTCAATTTGAAACGCGCCGATGGTACCGGGTTCTGGGCGCTCTATTCTGCATCGCAGATTCTATATGACGGCACGCTGGCAATCATCGGTGTATTCGTCGATATCTCAGCAAGGCGGGCGGCCGAGCAGGCATTGCAGCAAAGCGAGGCGAAATTTCACCTGTTCGCCGAACATGCAAAAGACATTATCACAACATTCGACATGCGCGGGATCTGCCTGTTCGCTTCGCCTGCAATCGAGGAAATTCTTGGCTATACCCCCGCAGAGTTCGTCGGCACGGAATTCCAAAGTTACGTCCATCCCGATGATATCGCCGCGACATTCGCAAACGACTTTCCGCAGCTTTCGGTTATCAAACCAGGCGCCAATCACGTCTATCGCATACGCCACAAGGACGGGCATTGGGTCTGGACCGAAACATCCGCCAGCACCGAACATGACCCCGAAACCGGCAAGCCGACACACCTGTTCGCGGTGTCGCGCAACATAACCGACCGTATCCTGTACGAACAGGAACTGAAGGCGGCGCGCGAACATACTATTGCGGCGGACCGTGCCAAATCCGAATTCCTGGCCCATATGAGCCATGAAATCCGCACCCCGTTAAATGCGGTTATCGGCTTTTCCGAGATCATGCGAAATGAAATCTATGGCAAGCTCGGCGATCCGCGTTACGTGGAATTCATGGACGATATTCATGACAGCGGGACTCATCTGCTGCAACTGATCAACGACGTACTCGACCTGTCAAAAATCGAGGCTGGAAAGTTTGAGCTGCTGGAAGACCGCTTTGCAATTGCCGTGATTGCGGAAACAGCATGCCGCATCATCCGCGAACGTGCCCGCGTGAAAAACATCACGATCGAAAGCCTGATGGATAACAATCTGTACGTCTGGTGCGATCGCCGTATCATGACCCAGGTGTTGCTCAATATTCTTGGCAATGCCGTGAAGTTCACCCCCGACAGCGGTCACATCACGTTACGAAGCGAAATCTGCCCGGCTGGAGACCTGAAAATCCATATCGCCGACAACGGCATCGGAATTTCCGAAGAAGATCTGGCGAAGGTAATGGAGCCATTTGGCCAGGCCAACCACTCCTCCACGATGCCGGCAAATGATTCGGGCGCCGGCCTGGGGCTTGCGCTATCGCGTTCCCTGATGGAACAGCATGATGGCACCCTCGAAATCGCAAGCAAGCTCAATGAGGGCACAACCGTCACATTGTCATTGCCCGCCGCGCGCGTGGTTGAATACCAAACTCCGAAGCTTGTTGCGATGCGCAGCTGAGCCCGAACACCCGACCGCCAACTTTTTGTATCCAGGCGTAAAATCGCTTAAACAATCTGTCTTAACCGGCACATGATTGTGCCGCCTGAACGATGACCGGATTCGAGTTGACACGTGCAAGATAAAAGCTTTCTGCCTGCATTCCCTACAACGCGGCTACGCCGAACCAGGCAATATGACTGGTCGCGCAGAATGGTCGCGGAAACCCGGCTCAGCCCGGATAATCTGATCTGGCCGATTTTTGTCTGTGAGGGCGCAAATCAACGGCAACCAATCCCCTCCATGCCTGGAGTCGACAGGTTATCGGTAGATCTGGTAGCTGAGGCTGTTACCCATGCAAAAGATCTGGGAATTCCCGCAATCGCCCTGTTCCCGAATACAGATCCCGCACTGCGCAACGCGGAAGCAAGCGAGGCGCTCAATCCCGGCAACCTCATCAATCGTGCAACCCGCGCCATCAAACAAGCCGTACCCGATATCGGCATCATGTGCGATGTCGCACTTGATCCTTATACAGATCATGGACACGATGGACTGCTGATAGACGGTACAATCGACAATGATGCGACAGTGGACATACTCGCGGCCCAGGCGTTGGTACAAGCGCAGGCCGGCTGCGATATCATCGCGCCATCGGACATGATGGATGGGCGGGTCGGCGCCATCCGCCAGCATCTTGACCAGCACGGTTTTTCAGATGTTCAGATCATGGCCTATGCGGCGAAATACGCTTCGGCATTTTACGGGCCGTTTCGCGATGCGGTCGGGTCATCATCAACACTGATCGGCGACAAAAGAACCTATCAGCTCAACCCGAGCAACAGCGACGAGGCCATGCGTGAGGTCGCCCTCGATATCGCGGAGGGCGCTGATATGGTGATGGTGAAGCCGGGCATGCCCTATCTTGATATCGTCCGGCGGGTCAAAACCGAATTCGGCGCACCGACCTTCGTCTATCAGGTATCGGGCGAATATGCGATGATCTGCGCAGCGGCGCAAAATGGCTGGCTTGAGCGACAGCAAGTCATGATGGAGAGCCTGCTGGCATTCCGGCGCGCAGGCGCGAATGGCATTCTCACATATTTTGCGGTTGAAGCAGCAGAACTGCTCCAGCAACTCAATTCAGCCTAGCTCGGGGTGGATTTCAACGAAGGTATCAGTATGAAATCCATTAAAATTCGTTTGCAGCGCATTGGAATAGGCACCGATATCACGAATTTCAATCCAGTCACCTTCCGCCATATCCACAGGCAAGGCGAATTGGCTGGGTGCAACATCGCTTGAATCGCAGGTCGGCCCGAATAATGTAAATGGCTGCAGCTCGTCTGAATGCGGCTTGCCCATACGTACCGGACGCATCGGCGGAATGATGCCGCCATAGACCAGTTCGGACAAGCAGCCAAAAACCCCGTCATTGAGATAGAGCCTGTCATCCTTGCGCAGATGCACCTGAACGACAAGTGAGGCCGCCCGTGCGACAATTGCACGGCCAGGCTCGCATATGAGCGGGATCTCCCCACTAAAGCCAAACTGTGCCGATGCCTTGCGGATTTCATCGAAATAGTCACCAAGCGGTGGCGGCGTCTGTTCCATCCCGCAAGCAGGGAAACCGCCCCCGACATTGATATAGGCGGGTGTCACACCGGATTTATCGATGACGTCGGCGACAATCTCCAATGCCGTCCTATAGGCTTTCGGCACAACGCACTGGCTGCCGACATGGAAGGACAAGGCCGGTCTATAGCCCCGTGCGTCCACCGATTGCAGCAACTCGACCGCCATCGCCGGATCGGCTCCGAACTTGGCTGATAGATCGAAAGTCGCAACACCCGACGGTGTACGCAACCGTACCTGAATGGCGGCATCCGGTTGCGCTATAGCTGTCAGCTTATCAAGCTCGGCTGGGTGGTCGACGACAAAATCGCGAATACCAAATACCCGCACCGCGCTTTCAATTGCCGCCCGTCCCTTTACCGGATGATTGAAATAGCAACTGACATCGTCAAACAATTCATTGATCAGTGCAATTTCACCAAGTGAGGCGGTATCGAAACTTCTTATACCCGCACCATAAATCGCAGACAGCATCAATGGATGCGGATTGCACTTCACCGCATACATGACCTTGCCGGGAAATCCGCTGGTAAACTGACGCACCACGTCAGCGCATAAATCCGGCCAGAAACACATCACCGGATAAGAGGGATTAAGCGCCATCAACATATCGTCAACGGAGGGATATCGGCGCAGTTTATTTTTGCTGGCCACCGCCATTATTCTCCAATCGTGCAATCAGGCTGGATGTATCCCAGCGTCCGCCGCCCATCGCCTGCAATTGCGCATAAAACTGGTCGACCAGGGCCGCAACGGGTAATTGCGCGCCATTGCCGCGCGCCTCTTGCAGGCAAATCGCCAAATCCTTGCGCATCCAGTCTACCGCGAAACCAAAGTCAAATTGGTTAAGCGCCATGGTTTCATGACGATTTTCCATCTGCCAGGATTGCGCGGCCCCTTTGGAAATCACCGAAACGACCGCTTCGAGATCAAGCCCCGCCGCGCGCCCGAAATGAAGCCCTTCGGCAAGCCCCTGAAGCAGCCCTGCAATACAGATCTGATTGACCATCTTGGTCAACTGACCTGCACCGACCGCCCCCATCAAGCGATGGTTTTGCGCATAGCATTCGAGCAGCGGGACAATACGCGCGAACGCCTTCGCCTCACCACCGGCCATCACCGTCAATACGCCATTTTCGGCACCAGCCTGTCCGCCCGAAACGGGGGCGTCGATGAAGTCAATACCCTGCCCGCTTGCAAGCGCATGCAACTCCCGCGCAACAGTGGCGGAACAAGTGGTGTGATCGATAAAGCAGCTACCCGTCTTCATGCCCGCGAATGCGCCATCTGCTCCCAGCGTAACGGCACGCAAGTCGCTATCATCGCCAACGCAGGCGAAAACAAACTCAGCGTCACGCACAGCCAATGCCGGGGTCGGCGCGCCTTGCCCGCCATGACGCGCGACCCAACGTTTCGCCTTTTCAGAATTGCGGTTATAAACCGTGACGTTATGGCCCGCCCGTGCTAGATGCCCGGCCATGGGAAACCCCATCACGCCCAAACCAATGAACGCAATCTGCGCGCACATTCGCGACTCCATCGAAATTTATGATACCGCGTCTCTGTTTAGTGCAGCCGCGATGATCAGACCAAGCGTTAATCGCGGCTAATTCAGGCCACTTTGTAGACGCCCCTTCGCCCCCAACCTGCCATTTGAACAAATTGCTGACGAGTTTCCGGCACACCCCTCGAAATAGAGTTCCAGATCGCCATTTGAGCGCTGGTTCAGCTCATAGCAATTGACCGCGCCATAATCTACCACCATTGCCCGGTGACAAAACTTGTTGCCATCAATCCACCATTTCCCATCGCCCTTGAATTTGCGGGTCGACGTTTCCTCCCGGTGAAACGTCTTGTAATGGAAGTAAACAAGCTGAACACGGGAGGTGCCATCGGGATAGAGATGGATTTTCATATCCATCAACCGGTTGCCGGATGGAATATCCAGGCGGCCCGCCGTCAGATTAAGCGTTCGCCCGGAAAAAGCTGCGGAAATCTCCTGCCCTGTCAGGGCCGTTCCGGGCCGGTTCTTCTTGCTTTCATCCGCCGCCCCCTGCTCACCGCTCTTCTTGGGCGCGGATGCCTCCTGCGGCTCCGGTTTCACAGGCTTTTCCTGCGGCACTTCCTTTGCCGGGGCAACCGGGATCGCCGCTTCCTCGGTCACCGGAATCTCGACTGCCTCCTCAACCACTATTTCTTCTGGAATCTCTTCCTGAACAGTGAGGTCAGACTCAACCTCGAAATCATGATCGGTCGGCACATCCAGGATCGGATCACCCGCGGCAAGCTGAAAGACAATATCGCTGCCGCCGCCAATCCCCAATGGGCCGCCAAGGAATATCGCCTGCCCGCGCAAGGCAAACCAGACCGCAAACAAGGCGTGAAGCAGGACAGACAGCAGCAGAAATGCCGCAAAATGCTTTCTTGTCGGGTTTTCTAATGTCGCACCTGACACTGCCATTACTTCCGTTCAGTAATAAGACTGATTTCCTCGACATCGATTTCGCGCATCTGCGCCATGAGTTCGATGATGGTTTCCGCATCCGCATTCTGATCGGCTTTGACCTGCACCGACCTGTGCCCTTCCTTCAGAAAAAAGCTGCGCAGCATGAAAGGGGCAAAACGGGCTTCGATAATCTGATCGAAAATATAGACGAACCCGTCATCGGCGACATAGATGGTCACCGCCTCCGGCGGCTTGATCTCGTCCAGCTCGCCCACCGGCAGCGTCACATCCACAGGCTCCGCCTGCTGCATCGTTCCCGCAAGCAGGAAGAAAATCAGCAACAGGAAAACAACATTGATGAGCGGGACAACCGCCTCATAAGTCCGGCGCTTCTGCTGACCCTGAAAATCGATCATGGGGCTGCGCCCTTCCCTTTCAGCAGCGACCGGGCGTCGGCTTCTTTTTTCATGGCAATGTTGGTTATGCCCGCGCTCCGCGCTGCTTCGACCGCGGCAATCAAAAGCTGCGTCTTGGCGCCAGGTTCCGCAATCATCACCACGGTAACCTCATCGGCCGCGACAGCGATTTTCTCCATCTCCAGCTTGAGCAAGTCAGGGGCGATCGTCCGGCCGTCGATCGAAATGCTGCCTTTGGCGCTCAACAATACAGGGACGAGTTCAAACTGCTGCTCGGTCGACTGGCGCTCTCCCGCCGGTGTAACAAAACGCAGGATTTGCGTATCGCTGAAGGTGCTGACCAGCATGAAAAAGATCAGCAGCAGAAATACGACGTCTATCAACGGTGTCAGCGTCAGCCGCCGCGAATGGCGTATCGGTTCCTCAAACAAGGCCAACTGCCCTACTCCGCTGCGTCCTTGGCAGGCTCGGCAATCAGCGCCTCATCCTGACGGGTATGCAAGGCGGCAATCAGCCGCGCGGATACATCACGCATTTCCTGCCGGAATACATCCAGCCGGCTTTCGAAAAGATTGAGCGCGGTGACGGCCGGAATCGCCACGGTCAGACCGACGGCAGTGGTCAACAACGCGACCCAGATACCACCGGAAAGAATTGAGGGATCGACCTTGCTGCCGGCTTCCTCCAACGCCTGAAAGGCGCCGATCATACCGATCACCGTGCCAAGCAAGCCGAGCAGCGGCGCGACATTGCCAATCACCTCAAGCCAACGGAAGTAAGACTGCAACCGGGTCAGCAGGTTACCGCCAATCCGCGCAATTTCATCCTCGACATCCTGCTCGCGGACATTCCTGTCCCACTTGACCGCGATACCGGCTTCCATCAGCCGGGCGATCGGCCCCTGCGCCTTTTGTAATACTTCGCGAGCGGCATTCAGGTCACCATGCTCAATCGCCTGCAATGCCGGTGCGATATATGCCTCCCGACGTTGCGCCCGCCCGTAAACACCCGATTTATAGAATTGCGCGATCTTCACCGCGATAATTGCAAACGCAATAATTGACAGGAAGACCAGTATCCCGACGATCGGACCGCCTTTCGACAATACAGGCATGGTTTCATTGAAAGCTTGGACTAACCCGGCGATCATGCGCTCACTCCCGAAGGTTATTCTTGTTTTGCCCGCCTATGTCTTAGCGGTGAGCAATCCGATAATTGCATCATAGACAAACGTAACAATCAACATGAAATGACATTTTGTCAGCCAGACTTTTGACTGAATATTATTAACTGGCAGCTTAGACTAATATTGCAGCAATTGAAATCCATGCAGAGATTCAGCCGCGCATAACTATGACCATAAATATCAATGACATAGAAGCAGCCGCCGAGAGAATGCAGGGGGCCATAATTCGCACCCCCACACAATTCTCACACACCCTGTCCGCAATCATCGGGGTCGAGCTTTACCTGAAATTCGAGAATCAGCAATTCACCGCCTCTTTCAAGGACCGTGGTGCGCTCAACAAACTGTTATCACTGTCCAATACCGCCAGGAAATCGGGGGTCATTGCCGTATCGGCCGGCAATCACGCACAAGGGGTTGCCTATCACTGCGAGCGGCTGGGCATTCCCGCGACAATTGTCATGCCCCGCAATACGCCATTCGCCAAAATCCGGGCCACGGAATATTTCGGACCGAAAGTTATGCTTTCGGGTGACAATCTGTCTGAAGCGATGCGGACAGCGGAAGCACTGATCGCCTCGGAAAACCTCACCTTTATTCCGCCTTTTGACGATGATGCCGTAATTGCCGGCCAGGGAACGGTTGCCCTTGAGATGCTTCAGGATGTACCCACGCTTGATACGCTGGTCGTTCCTGTCGGCGGCGGCGGGTTGATCGGCGGCATGGCGGTCGCGGCGAAATCACTCAAACCATCACTCGAAATCGTCGGGGTGGAAGTCGAGGCTTATAGCGCCATGCATGCCGCCCTGCATAATGCCCACGCCGAATGCAGTGGCATCACCCTGGCGGAAGGCATTGCCGTGAAAGACGTTGCACCGCGTACGATTGAAATTGCGCGCAAGCTCGTCCGCGAGATTCTGCTGGTCAGCGAAAGCGACATCGAACGGGCAATCACCTTATTACTGAATGTCGAAAAAACAGTTGCCGAAGGTGCCGGCGCGGCGGCAATGGCCGCACTCCTGTCTCATGGCGACAAGTTCGCCGGCAGGAAGGTCGGGGTTGTCATCAGCGGCGGCAATATCGACCCGCGGCTGCTGGCCTCCATCATCATGCGCGACCTGCTGCGCGATGGCAGGATCGCGAATCTACGGATCGAGATTGAAGACCAGCCAGGCAGTCTCGCCGAAATCGCCCGGCATATCGGTGAGGCCGGGGGCAATATCGTCGAAATTCTGCACCAGCGCCTGTTTCTGGATGTGCCGGCCAAACGCACCGAACTCGACATGATGATCGAGGCGCGGGACGCCGCACATATGGAGCAGATTATTAACGCGGTCAGGCAGTCAGGCTATCCAACCCGAATAGTTGAGGCAGTGGCGGGGCAGCCGCCCCGCTCGCCCGCAAACTGACACCGCGCTCAGGATACGGATTTATATCCACCTTTGTGAAACACCAGCGGACCTTCGGGATTGTCGGAACGGCCGAACCGGCGGACCAGCCCGACATAAATAATGTGATCGCCCGCATCATGCCGTGCTGCGACATCACAATCGAAAATGGCAACCGCATCCGCAATAACCGGGCAGCCGGTTTCCCAGATTTCATGCGCCACCCCGTCCATGAACGGCTCGCCCTTTTTTGCAAACCGATTGGACAAATCCTGATGATTTGCCGCCAGCACGTTGATCGCAAAATGCTCGCTTTCCTCAAAAGTGCTCAACCGGTCAGAGCCCTTGTCGATGCACCACAGAATCATCGGCGGCTCCAGCGAAACAGAGGAGAAGGAATTGGCCGTCATGCCAATGGCTTTGCCATCAGCTCCCACAGTCGTCACAAGCGTGACCCCGGTGGTGAATTCTCCAAATGCATTGCGCAATTCGCGCGGATCGACAGACGACATGAAACTGGTCCCCGTAAAAGATAGCGTATGCCCTCACCTATACGAGAACCTAGCGGGTGAAAGCAATGCCCGCAATTGGACGTGATACGCCCCCCGGAAAGACATGTTAACCGCAATCGCATAGTCTGACGCTGTTTTTCGAGCAGGCAGATTCACTCAGCCCGCTTGCCAGATATTATTTCGAGTAGCGGCCATGGCGGATAACGCAAACGAACGCCCGATAATTATCAAGAAAATCAAGAAAAGCGGTGGCGGACACCATGGTGGTGCCTGGAAGGTCGCCTATGCCGATTTTGTGACAGCGATGATGGCGTTCTTCCTGTTGCTGTGGCTGCTGAGTTCGACCAGCAAGGCGCAAAAGGAAGGGCTGGCCGAATATTTCACCTTCGCTCAGGTCAGCCAGTCGACAAGTGGTGGTAACGGGATGCTGGCAGGCGCAAGTCTGAGCAGTGGTCAGGGAATCGGCGAAGGCTCGCCTTCAGTGACGTTCCAGCTTGCCGCACCCGAGCCGCCAACTGCGGATGCCGACTCCGACAGCCGGCCCACCGGGCCGCCTTCCTTTGACTCTGATTTTGCCGAGGTGGCGCAAGACCAAACCACAGATACCGTGACAGACGAAACGATCAACCAAGCCATAGCAGACCGGGAACGCCGCATTTTCGCGGAAGCCGAAAAAGAACTCAAACAGGCCATCAGCGAGATTGAGGAGCTTTCCGAATTGTCAGGACAATTGATCATTGATCATACATCCGACGGGATGCGCATCCAGCTTGTCGATCAGCTTGGCCGGGCCATGTTCAAACCCGGTACGGCCGATCCTTATCCACGCACCCGCGCCATGTTCCGCGAAATTACCAAGGTCATCAACGAACTTCCAAACCGTGTCGCGGTGTCCGGACATACGGACTCGCAGCCATTCCAGGGCCGCGACGGTTTCGGAAATTGGGAGCTGTCCTCCGAACGCGCGGCTGCAAGCCGACGCATCCTGCAACAATCGGGCGTCGGTCAGGGCCGCTTCTTTTCGGTCGTGGGCAAAGCCGATACAGATCCGCTTTTCCCCGATGATCCGGGCAATGCCGCCAACCGGCGTATCTCCATCACCCTGATGCGTGAAGCGCCGGTATTTGCGCCCGCATTCAACTGAACCAGAACCGGCTACCGGCAGTTGATCTTAATGCCGTGAACGATTGGCAGGCAGCAGAAACCCGGTAGATGCACCCTGACAAAGCCAGCGTGTTATTTGAACTGCTCTTGCCAAAATTGCATTCTCCCCTATCTGCTTAAGATTGCGCAACAGACGGATCGGAACAGATGATCAAGCTGCAATTCGATGCAGACCCCGCACAGATCCCGGACAAGTCACAAGAACAGGCTGCCTCCGCCGGATCAAATAATAGCGTTGGAGACAGCGAAAGCATTCTGCTGCGCCGGGTATGTGCTTATCTGATCGATATCGCCCTGCTCGGGCTACTGGGAATTGTGGCAATCCCTGTGATGGGTATTTTGGGACTGATGAGCTTCGGGCTGCTATGGATCGGGATCGCACCGCTGCTGCTGGTGCTGATTTTGGGTTATGACACGCTCTGCTGTGCCGGACAGCGTCAAGCCACGGCGGGAATGCGCCTGATGGGCCTGCGGATGCAAAGCAAGAGCGGTACAAATATCACCCCGGGGCAGGCATTCATGCAAAGCGCGGGATTTTATGTGTCGATCGCGCTCACAAGCTTCCTGATCCTGGGCGTCGCATTCCTTAATGCCGAGCGGCGCTGCCTGCATGATTTCGTCAGTGGCACCACCTTCACCCGTCTGACCTGACGCGCCGTGGACGGGTGACTTCACACCATTTGGCTCAAACATCCGACATCGCGCGCGCGCTTACCTGCCGGCGCATTACAGCCCGGCTGTCGCGCCGATGCGTAACCGCAGCACGCTGCAACCTTGCCCTATCTGGCCGGTTGCGGATGCGAATGGCCGCTCAGTGATGTGTGGCAAGCCACTCGCGCGCCTGACGCTGTGCCTCGGCGATTTCCGCAGCACTCATTTCCCGCGCCAGTTCCGCCCGCCAGTTCACCGCTTCACGCGAACCGTTCACCGCGGCGACATTCAGCCATTTATGGGCCGCCACCAAATCATAGGGAACGCCCCGGCCGGTTGAATAGCTGACACCCAGGCGAAAACAGGCCTCAACCTCACCTCTTTCGGCAGCAGTGATGAAATCCCGATCAAATTTTCCCATGGTCTTCCACTCCGTCTATTCTGATCTCTCAGAGCCAGTTGCCCCGTAGGTACTCAAAGCGGATGGCGAACAGACACTAGCCTCTGACAGTAAGAATTATCGGATCGGCAATGCTAACCAGAGGTAAATGAAAGAAATATTTTAGGTTAAGAAAACAGGAATTTTCACGCCTGAAAAAACACCCTTACAGACCTGTTTTTTGTAAATATTTCTGACTCTTATAATATCTTTTTGAGAAAGAAAATGATTCTCAGATTAATTAATTACAACTAAATAATTACACGCAATGGCTAATTATTTTTAGCTAGATTTATTCGCCAGCTCTGCCTGTCTTGCGCGCATCAGTGCGTTCATCTCCTCGGCAAGCTGCGGATTATCCCGGATCAGCTCCGAGAGCTCATAGGCTCCCAGAAACAACAAATCCACCTGTGTCAAAGCCCGGAATGTGCTGCGACCGGTTTCCGCCCCAAACAGGGCGTTTTCGCCAAAAAAATCACCGCTACGCAATACCGAGCGCATACCATTTTCGCCTTCTATTTCGACCTCACCGCTGGAAATCAAATAAAGGCCACGCAACTCCTCGTCCTGTGCGACGATAACGCCACCCGGGCGCACGGATCTGGCCTCAAGCAGCCCCACAATACGCGCAATCGTTTGTCCATCGACATGCCGAAAAACCGGCACCCGCGCGACCATTCCCCAGGTTACCGCAAAATCCCGCAGGTGAATTTCGTGCGCAAAACCGGTCGCAATTATCCCGATCGGCAATGCAAACATGCCCAGCCCGAGCAACATGACAATGCCGCCGATAATCTTGCCGACGGGCGTCAGCGGGACGATATCGCCATAGCCAACCGTCGTCAGCGTCGCAAGCGCCCACCACATGGCATGCGGGATGCTGCCAAATGCTTCGGGTTGCGCTTCTGCCTCCACCGCATAAATCAAGGCCGAAGAAACAAGCAGCATGCCCACCATGATAAGCAATGCGGCGGCCAAAGCCCGCCGCTCCGCCATCAGGACCCGGCCAAGCGACACCAGCGCGGGTGAAAAATGCGCAAGCTTCATAAACCGCAGCAAGCGGAAGATCCGCATGACGCGCAGATCAATGCCAATCAGGAATTGCAGATAAAACGGTGCGATCGCGATCAGATCGACCAGCGCAAGTGGCGTTGTTGCATAATGTAACCGCGCGCGCAGTGGATGCATGTCCTGCAATGGCGGGTGTTCCACACATACCCACACCCGCAAACCATATTCTATGGTGAAAACCGCGACGGAAAACCACTCGAAATAGGTGAAATAGCGACTGTAATCCCCCTGAAACGCGGGCAATGTTTCGATACAGACGGCAATAATATTGGCAACAATCAGCCCACCAATCATCCAGTCTGTAACCTTGCTGGCCAGATCAGGCGTCCTGCCGGTTTCAAGGATATGATAAAGACGCCTTTTTATCTGTCCCGCCATGACGCCTCCGGCCTGTGCGGCCACTTATCCTGCGGCCTGCTTCTCGCTCAAGCTATGTCTGATCGCATCGATTGCGGCGGCCGCCTTATCGCCATCAGGGCCGCCCGCCTGCGCCATATCAGGGCGCCCGCCGCCGCCCGCGCCACCCAATTGCTGCGCACCCAGGCGAACCAGTTCAACCGCATCAAAGCGATCGGTCAAATCGTCGCTCACACCCACCGCGATCCCGGCCTTGCCGTCATTCACCGCAATAAATACCGCAATGCCCGACCCCAGGCTCTGCTTGGCCGCATCGATCAACCCGCGCAGTTCCTTTGCAGGCACATCATTCAAAATCCGGGAGACAAAACCAACCTCCCCGACCCGCTCGACCGGCGTTTCAGCAGATGCGCCCGGTTGCGCCTGACCGCCCGCCGACGCATCGCTCAAGGCAAGCTTCTTGCGCAGCTCGCTCACTTCCCGCTCAAGCTTTTTACGCTCGGCAACAAGCGCCGCGACCCTGGCGGCCAATTCATCCGGCGCGGTTTTCAGCAATTGGGCGGTTTCCTGCACGATATCGTCGCGTTTCTCGAGAAAGGCGCGGGCCGGCTCCCCCGTCAGCGCCTCAATCCGGCGCACACCCGCCCCCACAGCGCTATCCCCCAATATGTGAAGCAACGCGATATCACCGGTGCGCGCAACATGCGTACCGCCGCAAAGTTCCGTGGAATAAGCTGTCATATGTTGCGCATCGCGGCCCATGCTAAGCACCCGCACGGCTTCGCCGTATTTTTCACCGAACAAGGCCACAGCCCCCGCCGCAATCGCTTCTTCCGGGCTCATGATGCGGGTGGTCACGGCATCATTCTGCCGGATCACTGCATTCACCTCGGCTTCGATCTGCTGACTTTCCGCATCGCTGAGCGGCTTATTATGCGAGAAATCAAACCGCAGCCTGTCCGCCTCGACCAGTGACCCTTTTTGCGTCACATGATCACCCAGCACCCGGCGCAAAGCAGCATGCAGCAAATGCGTCGCCGAATGATTGGCCCTGATCCGGTTCCGGCGCGCCACGTCGATCCGCGCTTTCACAACATCGCCGACCCGCAAGCTTCCGCCTGTCAGCTCGCCGATATGAACATGCAGTTCCCCCAGAAGCTTTTGCGTATCACGGATTGCGACCCGTGCACCGTCCGCCCCCTCAAGCACGCCGCAATCGCCAACCTGCCCGCCCGATTCCGCATAAAAAGGGGTCTGGTTAAGCAATAGCGCAACCTCGGCACCCGGCGCTGCGGATTGCACCTCCTGCCCATCGATGACGATGGCGCTCACAAGCGCTTCGGCTTCATCGGCTTCATAGCCCAGAAACTCCGACGCGCCGACCCGTTCCAGAATGCCGTACCAGATGGCATCGGTTGCCGTCTCGCCCGATCCCGACCATGCCGCGCGCGCATCCGCCCGCTGTTTCGCCATTGCCTTTTCGAACGCATCCGTATCCACGGAAATCCCGCGGCCGCGCAAGGCATCCTGGGTGAGATCAAGCGGAAACCCATATGTATCGTAAAGCTTGAATGCCACCGCGCCGGATAATTGCTCACCCGCCGCCAACTCCGCGGTTTCTTCATCCAGAAGCTTCAAACCACGATCAAGCGTCTTGCGGAATCTTATTTCCTCGAGCTCGATCGTCTCCTCGATCAATGGCTGTGCCTGCCGCAACTCGGTGTAATGGGTGCCCATCTGGTCAACCAATGCGTTGGCAAGTCGCCATAAAACAGGCTCATGCGCCCCCAGCATTTCCGCATGTCGCATGGCACGACGCATGATCCGCCGCAGCACATAGCCGCGCCCTTCATTGGATGGCAGCACGCCATCGGCAATCAAGAATCCACTGGACCGCAAATGGTCCGCAATGACGCGGTAGCTTGCAATATTGCTGTCATCGGGCGCCGCACCGATTGCGCCCTGCGCCGCGGAAACAAGCGCTGCCATCAAATCAGTTTCAAATACGTTATGCACGCCCTGCAGGACCGCACCGATCCGTTCGAGCCCCATCCCGGTATCGATCGACGGCTTTGGCAGCACAATCCGTGAACCATCGGCCATCTGCTCATACTGCATGAATACGAGATTCCAGATCTCGACAAACCGGTCGCCATCCTCATCGGGACTGCCTGGCGGCCCTCCGGGCACCCCCTCCCCGTGATCATAGAAAATCTCAGAACAGGGCCCGCACGGTCCGGTGTCGCCCATTGACCAGAAATTATCCGATGTGGCGATCCGGATAATCCGCTCCTCAGGCAAATCGGTTATCCGTCGCCACAGATCGAAGGCTTCATCATCCTCCGCATAAACGGTCACGCAAAGCCGCGAAGCGGGCAACCCGAATTCACGGGTGACAAGCTGCCAGGCAAATTCGATCGCGGCGTCCTTGAAATAGTCGCCAAAGGAAAAATTCCCCAGCATCTCAAAGAATGTCAGATGCCGGGCGGTATAGCCGACATTATCCAGATCGTTATGCTTGCCCCCAGCGCGCACACATTTCTGCGATGAGGCCGCACGCTGATAGGCGCGCTGTTCCTGACCGGTAAACAGATTTTTGAACTGCACCATCCCGGCATTGGTGAACATCAATGTGGGATCGTTACGCGGCACAAGCGGCGCGGCGGGGACAATCTCATGGCCCTGCGCCGCGAAGAAATCCAGGAAAGTGGCGCGGATATCACTCAGGTTTGACATGAAAGCCTTTATTGCCTGCGGCCTTCAGCGGCCATGAACGGATGCGGCGGTTTTACCCCCGCCCCCGTTTTCTGTCCAGCGACAGCAAACCCGCCCGATCTGGCCCGCGACATCCGCCCCGGCGGTATCAGGCGGACGCTTCGTCCACTTCGCCTTTGTCAGCATCCTCTGCATCCAGCGATCCGGCCAGCGCGTGATCCGCGATCAACCCGGCATTACGACGAATTGCCAGCTCGATTTCGTCGGCAATATCAGGGTTTTCAAGCAGAAAACGCCGTGCATTCTCGCGCCCCTGCCCAATACGCTGGCCATTATAGGAAAACCAGGAGCCGGCCTTTTCCACGACATTGCCCGTTACCCCGAGATCAAGCAATTCCCCCATCTTGGAAATGCCCTCGCCATACAGAATGTCGAACTCAACCTGCTTGAAGGGGGGCGCGACCTTGTTCTTGACGACTTTCACCCGCGTCTGATTGCCGATTACCTCGTCCCTGTCCTTGAGCGCCCCGATCCGGCGAATATCGAGCCGGACCGACGAATAAAACTTCAAGGCGTTGCCACCGCTCGTTGTTTCCGGACTGCCAAACATGACGCCGATCTTCATGCGGATCTGATTGATGAAGATCACCATGCAGTTGGAGCGCGAAATCGACCCTGTCAGCTTGCGCAAGGCCTGGCTCATCAAGCGCGCCTGCAAACCAACATGGGAATCCCCCATCTCCCCCTCAAGTTCTGCCCGCGGCGTCAACGCCGCAACCGAATCGATCACCACAACATCGACTGCTCCGGAACGCACAAGCGTATCGGCGATTTCAAGCGCCTGCTCCCCCGTATCGGGTTGTGAAATCAGCAATTCCTCAAGATCAACCCCCAGTTTCCGCGCATACCCCGGATCAAGCGCATGTTCAGCGTCAACAAACGCGCAAACACCGCCCTGCTTTTGCGCCTCCGCCACCACATGCAATGTCAATGTGGTTTTGCCCGACGATTCAGGCCCGTAAATTTCCACAATCCGGCCACGTGGCAAGCCACCGATCCCCAATGCGATATCAAGCCCGAGCGAGCCTGTCGAAATGGCCGCGATCTGCTCGACAGTGCCGCCCTGGCCGAGCTTCATTACCGAGCCCTTGCCAAATGCCCGCTCAATCTGACCCAGCGCCGCTTCCAGCGCCTTTTGCTTGTCCATTCCGCCCTCACCAACCACGCGCAGCGATGAATTTGCCATTTCAGCTATCCTTTCATATTTCACATGCATCTGACAGGCGTAATCACCCCGGTCAGCAAAGGCGCGATGACCACCTGTCGGCCACGCCCCAGCACAACATCTCTTGTACCTATTTTGTTCTCAAACGGGGTGCATGTGTCAAGTCTTTTTAAAACAACCTGATTTTCAGTTTGTTTTTGATATGTTCCGAACCGATTTACGGAATGGGTGCCGCGGCACCTCGTTATGCGGTTCAGCGTTTTACGGCTTTGATGGTTTCAG
>CALAQW010000053.1 GCA_937888955.1 uncultured Alphaproteobacteria bacterium
CCGCCCGCAAGCCCGGTTCCGAAATCAAGGAATTCTTCGAGCCGATCCTGGCCGCCCATTTCGCACTGGGCCTGCCCAACAATTTCGCGGTGGAAGGCTTTTATCAGTTCAAGAGCGCGAATGTCGTGCCTGACCCCGCGGGCACCTTCTTCAGTTCGGCCGATATTGTCGGCCGAGGATCACAGCCGATCCGCGCAGGCATTTCCGACTTTGGCGATGACGATCGCTTCAATCCCTTCATTATCCCGCTGCAAAATACCGACACGGTGTGGGACACACGTCTGGCCGTTAACGTACCGTCCGTCTCGATCGAGCGGGCCGATGACGTGAATGCGGATGATGGCGGGGAATTCGGTGTCGCGCTGCGCTACTATGCCGAAGAGCTCAATCAGGGGACCGAGTTCGGTCTCTATTTCATGAACTATCATTCACGGCTGCCGATCCTGAATCTGAACCGCTCCAATCCAGGGGCTGCCTTCAGCGTTTCGTCAGGCACCAATATCGGTGTGCTGGCACCGCTGCTGGGCACCGGGACAGGCCCCGGCGGCACAGCGGTCGATGCGTTTGAGGTTTCGCAAACCCTGTGTAACGCACTGGCCCCTGTTGGCGGACTGCTCGCCGCGCGGGGCATGGGTTCGGCCAATGCCTCTGCTTTGGGAACAAATGCAGCGGTTAATCTCGCGGCAGCGGGCGGCTATACGAACTGTAATAATATTGCCCGGCTGCGTAACGGCGTGGCCGCCTCCCTTGACCGCGCGACCGCAGCGCTGATCGGCAATACCGGACAGTTCCGCCTGGAATATCCCGAGGATATTCAGATGCTTGGGTTGAGCATCAGCACCACGGTCGGTCCGATTGCCGTGCAGGGTGAATTCACTTACCGGCATGATGCGCCCTTTGCGACGGTCGGATCCGAGCTCGGCGCATTGAGTAATGACCTGGATGGCCAGACCGCCTTCCGCACAGGGGCCACCTCTTTGCAGGGTAATACGGTTGCCGATCCGGCCGGCCGGTTCGATCCCGCCGATCCGCAGAACGGCAATATGGTTGCCGCCCGCACAGGTCAGATGACCTTCCTCCAGGCTGTGGCTGCGGAAGAAGCCCTGCTTGGACTTGCGCCGGGCACGATCAGCGGTGCGCTCGCACCGAGCGCGGCGGGGACCGGCGTCGATACTGCATCAGCAGACGCCGCCGCCGCATTAGGGCAGTTTGTTACGCTTGACACACAATTCAACCCGGGCGGTGTGATCGGGGTTGCCGGTGCGGATGGCGCAAGCGCCGCGACAGGCGTATTCAACGCATCACCGGCCGATGTCGCCTTCCTGACACACGCGAATGTGGCAACACCGCAAGTCAGATCTTCGAGCCTTGACCCCAGCCGCTTTGGCGGGCCGGGCAGCTTTGCCAGTATCGCAAAGGAAGATGTTTTCACAGCGCAAACCACGCTGACCTCGATCCTGTTCGCGTCCAACCCGTTTGTGACGGCGATGGGTGCGGATCAGGGGGTTCTGATCACCGAGATCGGCATGGTGTATCTCCCAAGCATCTCGGCGGAGGATGCCCTGTCGGCAAGCGGGTCTTCGGGCCTGCTTAACGGACTTGCCGCAGGCACCTACAAACTCAGCGCCGAGCTGGAATCAGCCACTCACTATGCGACCAAATTCTCCTGGGGCGCACAGGGCCGGATCGGGCTGACCTATAACCGGGCCTTCGGCACGCCGATCAATCTGAGCCCGGTCCTCAACTGGCGCTGGGATTTCAACGGCCGTACGCCGTCGCCCTTCTCCAACTATCAGGAAGACCGCAAGTCGATCTCGCTCGGCGTCAATGCCAGCTATCTGGCAAGCTGGGCCGGCTCGATCAGCTGGACGCATAATTTCGGCCCCGATGCCCCGCTCGATGACCGGGACTTCGCGTCCATCAACATCTCCTATGCTTTCTGAGTGAGGCAACCAACCACCCAGAAACGAACCGATAAATAACCCCCGATCAGCCCCGGCCAACAAGCCGGGGCGTAACGGCGGGTAACAAAATTCCTGCCGGCTGGCCGCGCCCCTACCTCACCGCTCCAGCCGGCTTCTCTTTGCCCGCAGCAGCAATCCCGCAAACAACAGCGAACATGCGCCTTACCTGCTGCGTGCGCGCTGAGCTATTTTCACATCACAAATCACACGATTCTAACCTGGATGCCTGCAAGATTGGCTGGCATCAGCGGCAACGATCCGCTACAAACAGAGCTGACAAGGGATAAATAAGGGAAGATGCGCGGTTTCCATCAACAGATTCCGCAGCATGTCCTGACAAGAAACGTCTGTGGGAAGTAAGTATCATGCAACAAAGCGCGCACCTGAGCCGCTGGACAACTGCGCTATTCGCAGTCGCCGCCGGTTTCTTTGTAATGACCGCTCAAGCCGCGTTGGCGCAAACCCCCAAAAAATTGGGCGGGCCAACGCCGGAGACCGCGCCCATTGAATATGCAATCCCCTCGAAACTCGCCACCAGAACACTGCTGTTGAGTGTAGCCCACGCGGGTGAAAGGCTTGTTGCTGTTGGCCATTGGGGGCATGTTGTCCTGTCGGACGATGGCGGTCTTAACTGGCGGCAGGCGAAATCGGTCCCGACCCGCAACACCCTGACATCGGTTTATTTCGCTGATGACAAGAATGGCTGGGCGGTTGGCCATGATGCCATCGTTCTGCACACGGCTGACGGGGGCGAAAACTGGGAAATGCAATATTCCGATCCTCCGGCGGAAACACCTTTGCTGACTGTCTGGTTTGAAAATGCACAACATGGCATCGCGGCCGGCGCCTTCAGCTTCATGATCGAAACTTTCGACGGTGGCAAAAGCTGGGAAGTTCGCGACCTTCTGGAAAATCCGTCAGAAGATTTTTACAACCCGCATCTGAACAATATTTTCTGGGGGCCCGATAAAAGCTCGCAAGTTCTGATCTCGGCCGAAGCAGGTTATTTCTTCCGCTCGAACGATGCGGGAAAGACCTGGGAAGAATTACAAACGCCTTATGACGGCTCGTTCTGGGGCGGCATTACGTTGCGCAGTGGCCGCGTTCTGGCACTTGGCATGCGCGGCAACATGTTTGCCAGCGACGATATGGGAGATAGCTGGAACGAAATTACCACCGGCACCAATCAGTCATTGAGCGGCAGTGTACAGCTTGATGACGGGACAGTGGTTGTTGTCGGTCTGGGCGGTGCGGTCTTGTACAGCACCGATGAAGGTGAAAGCTTTACTGCCACGATTCTGCCCTCGCGCACCGGCCTGTCCGATGTTACCGATGCGGCCGGCGATCAGGTGGTGATTTTTGGCGAGGCTGGCATTGTACTCCGGCCAGAGACCCCACCTTCAAGCTGATAGAATCGCCGGCGCGGCGCATCTGAGTGGTGCCTCCAGGCATTGAGCTTTCAGAGCACACACGCTAAAGGCTGCCGGATATGATCCGGCAGCCTTTTTCTATTCAACCATCGTCAACCCACCTGACCACCGGTGGCCAGGCCCGGCCGCGCGGCAATATCACGATTACGCATCACGCAGGCTATGGCCCAAAATAGCTTCCAGCTCATCAAGCGCGGCGGCAGGGTCGACAACTTTGATCGTTCGCATGCCCAGTTCGCGGGCAGGTTTCAGGTTGACCCCCAGATCATCAAGATAAACCGCCCGTTCGGGCACAACGCCCAAGGCATCGCACGCCATCAGATATATTCGCGGATCTGGCTTGCGAACGCCTGCCAGGCGCGACTCGATGATATGGTGAAATAATGCCATCACATCGCCAATGGCCTGCGCACGGCGCTGATCACGGGCCATACCCGGCCCCTCCCCCGCGGAGACATTATTGGTGATGCAGCCAACGCGATATCGGCCCTGACAAACCTGCAAGGCACGTACCATTTCAGGGCGCAGATCCCCGCCCAGCAACGCAATGACTTCCCGTCCCGGCACCGCGTGCCCCAGCACCTCACTTTCTGCGGCAAACCGGCGATCGAATTCATCAAGCGAAATCTCGCTGCGTTCAAATTGCGCCCACGCGTTACTATCGGGGTTTGTCGCATTCACCAAGCGGATGAAATCTCTCGGAATCCCCTGTTCATCTTCATAACGGTTGAATGCTTCAAAGGGGCTGCTTGTCAGCACGCCGCCAAAGTCCCAGATTACCGCTTCAATCATAATTGCTTCCAACTTCCTGCCATTGCCAAGCGTGCGAACTTTATTGCCCATATGTGAAAACTTGCTAGTTTGACCGGCATCGGATTAGTGAGCAAATGAGACAAACCGTAAAGCCGGACAAACCGATTCTGATAACATAGCATGCCAAACTGCGTATCTTGCCGGTCGCGGGCGAAAGAGGACCCAAAACATGCCAAACAATCCTGTGAAGCTCGCAATTCGCTTGTTGTTTCTGTCTTTTCTTGTCGGCGCGCTGATGTCTTTTCTCGATATGACCCCATGGACGGTCTGGCAGGATCTGGGCGACACCATGCGGCAGCTGACGGATTGGGCCGTTCGGGCAGTCAAATGGGCGATGCCGACAATCATCCTCGGCGCGGTCATCGTTGTGCCGATCTGGCTTGCCATTCGCGCCTGGGATTTGTTCCGCAAGCGGTAATCAGCTTGCCAGCCTCTAACCGGACCGGCATAAGATAAGGAAGACTGTTCCGTATAGATGACACGATCAGCCGCACGCATATCCGGTTGTCCGACACACCGATAATCGAAACTGAAAAGAGAGCTTGCCCCTTGAAAACCTCTTTATACGCAGCATTCACCGGCACCATGATGATGCTAACATCTGGATCGGCCATGGCGCAGTCGCCGCATAATGCCCCGGACATGACAGCGGAGGCATTGCAGGAGATGACGAGCCGGGAAGTCCCCAATGACACCATTGTTGCAAAGGTGAACGGGCAACCGGTTTATGTTTCCGAGCTGATTTTGCTGTATGAGGATCTGCCGCCGCAATATCAGCAAGTACCGCTGCAGGATATTTACGAACAACTTGTCGCGCGTCTCATTGATCGCAAACTTCTTGCGACGGAGGCCTTCCGCAATCAGCAACTCGAAGACAAGGAAACACTGCGTCGCGCCCAATTCGCGGTGGAGGATGTGGTTCTCACCGCCTTTGTCAGCCAGAAGGTCAACGCACTTCTGACCGAGGAAGCATTGCGCGCGGATTATGCCGAACTGACAGCTGACATGGACGGCATGGAAGAAGTCGAGGCACGCCATATATTGGTGCGCAGCCGCGAAGAAGCGCAGGCTTTGATCAAGCAGATCGCCGATGGCGCTGACTTTGCGGAGCTGGCAAAGAAGAACTCTGTCGGACCATCGGCGAGTTCTGGCGGATCACTGGGCTTTTTCCAGCGCGGTCAGATGGTCCCCGCTTTTGAGGACGCAGCCTTTGCCCTGTCGCCGGGCGGCGTCAGCGCCGAACCGGTTGAAAGCAAATTCGGCTGGCATGTCATCAAGGTCGAACAGAAACGTCCGGTGCAGGCGCCCAGTTTCGAGGAAGCCCTGCCACAGCTACGCTCGGCGGCCAATAATGATATTGTCTCCAAGTTAGTCGGCGATCTGCGCGAAGGCGCAACAATCGAGACTTTCCCCCCCGAAGGGCTTGGTGGAGAAGAAGGCAAGGCGCAATAGCGCCGACGGGACAATGGCACTGTTTTTCGACCAGGAATGGTTTGATCGGCAATTGGCGGCGCATGGAAAAAACCGCGCCGATCTGGCCGCCCGCCTCGGGGTAAACGATGCGGAAATTATCGATATCTGGAAAGACCAGCGCGAGATCAGCCCCGCCGAGGTTGCGATCATTGCCGAGTTTCTTGATCAAAGCCGCGCAGAAATCGCAAGCAGATGCGGCGTGTCAACGCCATCCACCTCCCCGCTGACGGCACAACATGCACAGCAGGACTCAACAACAGAGATATCACCCGCCGATCGCGAAACGGCGCTGTCCAACCGTCTGGCGCGGATCGAGGGACGGCTTGCACGACTTGAGCAGACGCTTGCCGATATCCATGCCGCTCTTGTGAACCGTGATTCCGGGCAAGACTAGAACACTGAACAAAACTGCTGTTTTTAGTGCGGGCAGACAGGCATGAACTGCCCCCGACGACAAGGTAAAATGCCAGAAGTCAAAAACAGCTCTATAGATAAAGCTGTTTTGTGGAAACGCATGAAGGCTTTGCCGCCGTCTGATACTCCCTGACAATTCTGGCTGAAGAAGATAACGGATAAGCTTCCCCACATTTACCTTGGGAAGCTGCCGCCTCCTGCCCCAGAAGCTGCGCCATTACCCGCAATCTGGCAAGCCGTTGCCCCCTATCGGACAATAAACCGGTCACAGCATCCGCCCCGGACACCATTGGCGGCTCCACCTGCGGGTGCGCGCCTGAGCGCCACTTGCCAGCGAATTGCCCGTCAAATTCAGGGGCCGTGCCGCGGTGGCGCTCCACACCCATGACCGGGCGGATTGCCGCAAACCGGCCGGATGAAGAAATTGTGAGTTGACCAGACATTGTTATGAACTGCGCGTTAACCATTTTCCTTAATAATTACTTAAGGATAGCATGATTTTACGGAGACTGTAAAATGCTGTTTACATTCAAGTCAGCGCAATACTTGATCAAAAATTCACGCCCTGCATTCGACGCACACGCATTCGCCTGCACGAGCGCGCGCCCTCATCTGGACTGAACCGATTAGTTGGACTAAACAAGCGCACAATCTTGTGCTAACCCTCACGGCAATCATCGACAATTGGCGGGGCTACGGTTGGGCGAAAGCCGGACGCCGGAAGCTTTTGGAGTGACATCATGACTGAACTGACGCATTTGCAACGGCTTGAAGCCGAAAGCATTCATATCATGCGTGAAGTCGTGGCGGAGACCGAAAACCCGGTGATGCTCTATTCCATCGGCAAGGACAGCGCGGTGATGCTGCACCTGGCGATGAAAGCTTTTTACCCCTCGAAGCCGCCTTTTCCTGTGCTGCATGTGGATACCACCTGGAAGTTCCGGGAAATGATCGAATTCCGCGACACGCTGACAAAAAAGCTGGGGCTCGATCTCATCGTCCATATCAATGAGGAAGGCGTTGCGCAGGGGATCGGCCCGTTTACCCATGGCTCAGCCGTGCATACCGACATCATGAAAACCCAGGCTCTGAAACAGGCCCTCGATAAATACAAATTCGACGCGGCCTTTGGCGGTGCACGACGCGATGAGGAAAAGTCACGCGCCAAGGAACGCATTTTTTCCTTCCGGTCGGCGCAACATCGCTGGGACCCGAAGAACCAGCGCCCGGAACTGTGGAATCTCTATAATGCGCGCAAGGCCAAAAACGAGTCGATCCGGGTTTTCCCTTTGTCCAACTGGACCGAGCTTGATATCTGGCAATATATCTATCTTGAGGATATCCCCATCGTTCCGCTTTATTTCTCGGCCAAACGGCCGGTCGTCGAGCGTGACGGCACGCTGATCATGGTCGATGATGACCGGATGGAACTGCATCCAGGCGAAGTACCGCAGCAGAAGATGGTGCGCTTCCGGACACTTGGCTGTTATCCGCTGACCGGCGCAATCGAATCCAACGCCACCACGTTACCCGAAATCATTCAGGAGATGCTGCTGACGACCACCTCGGAACGGCAGGGCCGGGTGATCGATCACGACAGTGCCGCATCGATGGAAAAGAAAAAGCAGGAGGGCTACTTCTAAAATGGCCCACCAATCAGATCTCATCGCCAGCGATATCAATGCCTATCTGAAGGCGCATGAAAATAAGAGCCTTCTGCGCTTTATCACCTGCGGATCGGTCGATGACGGCAAGTCCACCCTGATCGGCCGGCTGCTCTATGAATCCAAATTGATTTTCGAAGATCATCTGACAGCGCTCGAAGCGGAATCCAAGAAAATGGGCACCCAGGGCGAGGAGCTTGATCTTGCGCTGCTGGTCGACGGGCTGGCGGCAGAGCGTGAGCAGGGCATCACGATCGATGTCGCCTATCGCTTTTTCTCGACCGAAAAGCGTAAATTCATTGTCGCCGACACCCCCGGACATGAACAATATACCCGCAACATGGCAACAGGCGCATCGACCGCGGATCTCGCGATCATGATGATCGATGCGCGCAAGGGTGTGTTGACCCAGACCAAGCGGCACAGCTTCATCATCTCGATGCTGGGGGTAAAGCATGTCGTGCTGGCCATCAACAAGATGGATCTTGTCGATTATTCGCAGAAAGTCTTCAATGAAATCGACGAGGCTTATCGCGCCTTCGCGGCGCCGCTGGGACTGAAGCATATCGTCGCGATCCCGATGTCGGCATTGCGCGGTGACAATATCATCACCGCCAGCAACATGACCGACTGGTATCAGGGGCCGACCCTGATGCAACATCTCGAAACAGTGCAGGTTGAGGCCGAGGAACAGGCAAAGCCTTTCCGCATGCCTGTACAATGGGTCAACCGGCCCAACCTCGATTTTCGGGGATTTTCGGGTGAGATTGTCAGTGGCCGCATCCGGCCCGGGGACAAGATCAAGGCCCTGCCCTCCGCTCGCGAAAGCCAGGTTGCAAAAATCGTTACCTATGATGGTGAATTGCCCGAAGCGTGCGCGGGCCAGTCGGTTACCCTGACGCTGACCGACGAAATTGACATTTCCCGCGGCGATATGATTGCCGCCGCGGCATCGCCCTGCGCGGTTGCTGACCAGTTCGAAACACGCATCCTGTGGATGTCCGATCAGCCGATGCTGCCTGGCCGCCCCTATTTGATGAAGGTCGGCACACGAACGGTAACCGCCATGCCGGCGCAGCCCAAATACAAGGTCAACGTCAACACATTGGAAGAGCTTGCAGCAAAGCAACTCGAACTCAATGAAATCGGTGTCTGCAATATCGCGCTCGACCAGCAGATCCCATTCGACCCGTATGATGAAAACCGCAAGACCGGTGGCTTCATCCTGATCGACCGGCTGACCAATAACACGGTCGGCATGGGGCTTTTGAATTTCGCCTTGCGCCGTGCTGCAAACATCCATTGGCAGGCCATGGATATCGACAAGGATGCCCGCGCCAGCCTGAAGAATCAGAAGCCCGCGATCTTGTGGTTCACCGGTTTGTCAGGTTCGGGCAAATCGACGATTGCCAATTTGCTGGAACGCAAGTTGCACGGAATCAACCGCCATACAACGAGCCTTGATGGCGATAATGTAAGGCACGGGCTGAACCGGGATCTGGGCTTTACCGATGCGGACAGGGTGGAAAATATCCGCCGCGTCGCGGAAGTCTCAAAACTGATGGTGGAATCCGGCCTCATCACGCTTGTCTCCTTCATCTCGCCATTCCGGTCGGAGCGCCAGATGGCACGTAATGTGGTGGCGCCTGACGAGTTTATCGAGATTTTCGTGGATACCCCCCTCAATGTCGCCGAACAGCGCGACGTGAAAGGGCTGTACAAGAAAGCCCGCGCGGGCGAGATCAAGAATTTCACCGGCATCGACAGCCCCTATGAGCCGCCACGCTCGGCAGAAATTCATATCGATACGACCAAGCTTACAGCCGAAGAAGCCGCCGATCAGATCTTTGCCTATCTGGAGGAGCGCGGTTATCTGGGCTAGGGCGCGCCGGCACACCGTCGCCCGACGCCCGAAACGCGCCTGAAATCCAGATTGCCGCTCAATAAGGCCGTAGCTTGACGATCAGCCGCGCGCCGATCGGCTGCGGTTCCGTATCAACCGCAGCCGCCGATTCAACCGCATAGCGGTTCTCAGCTTCGATCGTCCCGCCATAAGCCTCAACAATTTGCCGGGAAATACTCAAGCCCAGGCCGGAATGGCCATCACCCGTCGTCATATCCGGCCGGTCGGTATAAAAACGCTCAAAAACTCGCTCCAGACCCGATATTGGAAAGCCCACCCCTTCATCTTCGATCACGACGACGATCTTATCAGCCTCCCTGCGGATCAGGACCGTGATCGTACCCCCTTCGGGACTGAAGGAGACGGCATTTTCAAGCAGGTTGCGAAACACCTGAACCAGGCGCCCTTCCTCACCGCGCACGACCAAGCCGGCTTCCGCCTCCCGGTTCAAACCGATAGTCCGCAATTGATAGGTGACGGGCTTTTCCTGCGTTTCGCGGAACAAATCAACGAGCGCGCGCAACAAAGGGACAATCGGTACAGGTTCAGGCTTTGCCCGTGATAATTGCGCATCCAGCCGGGAAGCCGCCGAGATATCGCTGATCAAGCGGTCCATGCGCCGCACATCATTATGAATAATCGCCATCAACTTCGCCTTGCTGGCCTCATCCCTGGCGACGGCGAGACTTTCGATCGCACTGCTGATCGATGTCAGGGGATTTTTGATTTCATGGGCAACATCGGCAGCAAACCGCTCAATGGCGTCGATCCGGTCATAAAGTGCGCTTGTCATATCGATCAATGCGACAGACAAATCGCCCACCTCGTCGTTGCGGCGCGACATATCGGGAATAGGCGCGCGCTCCGTCTTGAACAGGCGAACCCGGTCGGCGGCTTCCGCGAGCCGCCGGATCGGCCGGACAATTGCGCCTGCCGTCACAAGCGACATGACAGTCGCAACCGCCAATGCAACAAGAAACACCTCGATAATCGCGCGCCGTTCGGCGCGCACGATTTCATCGATATCGGCGGCTTCAGTGGTCAGCATCAATCCGCCAAGCACAACGCGAAACCGCTGCACAGGCACCGCAACACTGATGATCGGCTCGCCTTGACTGTTCTTGCGTACGATTCCGGAAATATTACCCTGCAAGGCGGCCAGGACTTCCGGATAATCGCTTGCTCTTGCGCTTTCCAGCTCGTGATATAAAGGGCGCTCACGCTGGAACAGCCATTCGAGCATCCGCGCATAACGCTGCTCGAGCCGTACGATCCAGCTCTGCGTCGTCTGCGCTTCCTGTCCCGGCTGCGGCAAGGCATAGCTGCGCACGGGACGGGGGAAAACCAGATCACGGCTGTCAACAACCAGTGTTCCTTCAACATTGAACAAACGTGCGCGGGTTTGCGTCGGCAGCACGATCCGGCGCGCAATCTGTGCTGCGATGACGGGATTGACGCGGGTCGCGGCAGGACCGCGTGCGCTTGTCTGCGCGATAGCGCCGGCGATAATTTCAGCCTGCGTGATAAGGGATTGAATGCGCGTTTCAATCAGCCCCGAGCGGAACTGATTGAGATACAGCGCACCGGCGGCAAATAAACCAAGCCCGACAAAATTGACCGCCAGAATCTGCCGTGTCAGCGGCGAAACCGGTCCGCGTTTACGCGCCCGCCGCGAGAAAAACTTCCGCCAGTCACGCGCCACATTCACCGTCACGTGTCATCATAACGATATCCGACCCCGTACAATGTCTCGATCGCGTTGAAATCAGGGTCAACGGTCTTGAACTTCTTGCGCAACCGCTTGATATGACTGTCGATCGTCCGGTCATCCACATAGACCTGATCGTCATAGGCCGCATCCATCAGTTGATCGCGGCTTTTCACATAGCCCGGACGCTGCGCCAGCGCCTGCAATATCAGAAACTCGGTCACCGTCAGGGTCACGTCCTTGCCGTCCCAGCCACAGGCGTGCCGCAACGGATCGAGCACCAGCCGACCGCGTACGATCGGCTCGGCTTCCTCGCCGGCCGCCACCGGTCCGGCTGAGGCTGTTCTACGCAAAACTGCGCGGATCCGTTCGATTAGCAGACGCTGCGAAAATGGTTTGCGGATATAATCATCAGCTCCCATCTTCAGCCCCAGCATCTCATCCACCTCATCGTCTTTCGAGGTGAGAAATATCACCGGCAGGTTGCCCTTCTGCCGCAACCGCCGCAATAGTTCCATGCCATCCATACGCGGCATCTTTATGTCAAGCACCGCCAGATCAGGTGGATTGGCGTCGAGTGCCGATAACGCTGTCGTACCTTCATTATAGGTCCGGACGTGAAACCCTTCCGCCTCCAAAGCAATAGCCACGGAGGTGAGAATGTTCTGATCGTCATCTACTAGTGCGATTGTCGCCATCTGCACCCCTTATCCTTCTTAGTCCCGCTCGCTTTATTATCTGGATTATCTGTCATAATCCGGCCCAAACAGTCCCCGGCGACTGTGCCCGCTTGATGGCCGGATTACGCCAATATTAGGGCAATCGTCCGGCGCGGTATGCCTTATCGATACTGCGCACCTTTTAATCAGGCTCAAACCGCATATCGCTTGAACGCTATATAGGTGGTCAGAACCGCTCGGCAAATCTATCCTTGCGGATGATACAGATAATGCCACAACCGTGCCTTTTACGTGCGCGGTTTCTTAAGGACTGACCGTTTCCATGACAAAAACACTTGTCAACCCACAGCCCGGTGAACAAATGCATCAGCTGCAGATGTTGATACGCAGCAGCAGGACGGCACAACTTGCCACCCTGTTCCGGCACGGCGCAGCACTTGCAGAGATACCCGATAAAGACTTCGCCGGTTATCCCTATGCAAGTCTGGTGCAGGCTGGCAGCAGCATCGAAGGCATGCCGGTTCTGCTGCTCTCGGGGCTGGCGGAACATACACGCAATTTATCCCAGGATCGGCGCGCCTCGCTGCTCTATGAAAATGTCGGCGGGCTTGCCAGCCCGCTCACAGGCATGCGCGTCACCCTGATCGGCGACATTGCAACCGCAACTGAACAGGATGCGGCACGCTATCTCAATCGCTACCCCGAAGCACGCCAATATGCAGGCTTCAAGGACTTCGCCTTTTACCGTCTCATACCGCGCGCAGCGCATCTGGTCGCCGGCTTCGGCAAGATCGACTGGATCGACGCGCAAGCTTTCCTGCTGCCATCCGAGGCATGCGCTGAAACCGCCGCCGCCGAAGCAGACATAATTGACCATATGAACAGCGATCATGCGGATGCCGTCATCCGCTATGCGTCGATACTGCTTGGGCAAGCCGCACACGACAAATGGGAACTATGCGGCTGCGACCCGCTGGGCTGCGACTTACGCGACGAAACAACGCATATCCGGTTACCATTCGACACGCCCGCATTCACAGCGGCGCAGGTTCGGCAGGCACTGGTGTGGCATGCGCAACAGGCAGCGAAAAAAGCCACGCCAACAGGCGAAAAATAAGTTGCCTGATCGAAATGGATTCAGCATGTTGCAAGCATGTGACATTGGCTGCGTGCCGGGGCGGAATTTTGTGGCAAACAGGGTTCGGCAACGGTTATCGATTTCCAATTCGGAATTTCGGCAAGCCGATCGATATCGATGATGAGGTGTTGAGCGTGCATTGAGCAAAGTCTGTCTGCCTTCGCTGAATGCACAATGTGAAGTCGACAAACCCGTTAGCTACCTGTCCGCTATGTCTGGCAGGTCGGTGGTGCGTCGCCAGAAAGCTTGTTGGTTATCAGCATGATTCACGGCCGCACGATGCCGGGAACATGGGAGGAAATGGTGAAACATACGGGTAGACACATAAGTGCGTTCGGGCTCGACAATCATGGGCTGCGCAATGCATCGCTGGTACATTGGAACGACACAAGCGCCGCGCTTTACGGCATGGCGGTCGAACGTGGCGAAGGGCTGGTTGCCAAAGACGGCCCCCTTGTCGTGCAAACCGGCACACATACCGGACGGTCCGCGCAGGACAAGTTCACGGTGCGCGATTCGCATACCGAAAAAACGGTATGGTGGGACAATAACAAATCCATGACGCTCGAGCAGTTCGACAGTCTGCGGCAAAGTATGCTCGGCTATGCCCAGGGCAAGGAGCTTTGGGTTCAGGACCTCTATGGCGGCGCGGATCCGCAAAACCGCATCAATGTACGCATTGTCACGCAACATGCCTGGCATGCCTTGTTTATCCGCCATTTGCTGGTGGAGCCGGCGCTGGCGGAACTTCCCGATTTCACCCCGGACTTCACCATCCTGCATATGCCCGATTTCGAGGCGACGCCGGAGCTGCATGGCAGCCGCGGAGAAACCGTCATCGCGGTGAACTTCGCCGAACGGATGGTGTTGATCGGCGGAACAAGCTATGCGGGCGAGATCAAGAAGTCAGTCTTCACAATCCTGAATTATCTGCTTCCCGAACGCGGCATCATGCCCATGCATTGTTCGGTGAATGTCGGCGACAAGGGCGATTCGGCCATCTTTTTCGGGCTTTCCGGCACCGGCAAGACGACGCTTTCCGCCGATCCCGACCGCACGCTGATCGGTGATGACGAGCATGGCTGGGCCGACAATACGGTATTCAATTTCGAAGGCGGCTGCTACGCGAAGATGATCCGCCTGTCGGAAGAGCAGGAGCCCGATATCTACGCGACGACGCGCAAATTCGGCACGGTGCTGGAGAATGTGGTCATTGACCCCGAAACCCGTGAGCTCGACCTTGACGATGACAGCCTGGCGGAAAATTCCCGGGGTGCCTATCCGATTTCCTATATCTCGAATGCCAGTGACACCGGCGTTGCCCGGGGGCATCCGAAAAATATCATCATGCTGACCGCCGATGCGTTCGGCGTCCTGCCGCCAATCGCCAAGCTGAGCCCGGCACAGGCGGAATATCACTTCCTGTCGGGCTATACAGCCAAGGTCGCCGGCACGGAAAAAGGCGTGACCGAACCAACAGCCACTTTCTCGACCTGTTTCGGCGGACCCTTCATGCCCCGTCACCCCAGCGAGTACGGCAATCTGCTGCGCGAGAAAATCGCTGCGAATGAAGTGGATTGCTGGCTGGTGAATACGGGCTGGACAGGCGGCCCCTATGGCATCGGTCACCGCATGCCGATCAGGGAAACCCGCGCATTGCTGACTGCCGCGCTCGATGGCTCGCTATCGAAGGTCGAGATGCGACCGGATCCGAATTTCGGGTTTCTCGTCCCCATCGCAGTACCCGGTGTCGATCAAACGATCCTTGATCCGCGGACAACCTGGGACGACAAGCAAGCCTATGACGCGCAAGCACGCAAACTGGTGACCATGTTCATCGAAAACTTCGCACAATTTGAGCGACATGTATGCGATGACGTGCGCAACGCCGCACCAAGCGCGGCCTGAATAGGCCTGCGCGCCCTCATAGACGCGCATCAATAGCCACTTAAAAAGCCGGGCAGCGATTAGCTGCCCGGCTTTTTCTTTCCGCACTATCTGTCGGACGTTCCGCTGTTCAGTGCGCAGCCCCAAAGGCCGCGCTCAGGCGGTCTTTGCGGTAAGCGGCGCGGTTGTAGCAGGCCTTGACGCCGTTGCCGCCGTCAGCAGTGTCTTTTTGCAGTAAACACCCCGCAGTCCCTTGACCGCCGCAAGTTGGTCGGTCACGCCCAGCACTGTTTCCGCCGAGCCTAGGAAAAGCATGCCATCTTCAGGCATCTGCCGAACCATGCGTTCAAGAATATCCTTCTTGGTTTCCTGATCGAAATAAATCAGCACATTGCGGCAGAAGATAATGTCGAACTTGCCCAGGCTGTCGAATCGTTCAAGCAAATTACCGGGCTGGAAATTGACCATCGCACGCAGCCCCGCATCGATCTGCCACATCTCACCAATCTGCTTGAAGTATTTGACCAGCATCTGGATGGGCAACCCGCGCTGCACTTCGAATTGGCTGTACATCCCTGCCCGCGCTTTTTCCAGCACCTCATGGGACAGATCCGTGCCGATAATATCCAGTCGCCAGCCCTGTATTTTCGCCTGCATATCCTTAAGAATCATGGCGATCGAATAAGGCTCCTGCCCGGTGGAAGCGGCGGCTGACCATATCCGCAACTGCCTGGCGCCACCGCGCGCTTCGATCAATGCAGGCAGAACCTGCTCGCGCAGGGTATCGAAGGGTGTTTTGTCGCGAAAGAAAAACGACTCATTTGTCGTCATTGCCTCGGTGACAGCCTGGATCAACTTTTTGTCCTGCCCTTTGCGAATCACCGCAACAAGTTCCTCAAGGCTTTTGAGGCCGGTTTTCTTCGCAACTGGAAGCAGACGGCTTTCAATCAGATACATCTTGTCCTGGCCGAGAATCAGGCCAGAACGCTGCCGCAGGAAACCACACAGGAAATCGAATTCGGTTCTGTTCATTAGGGGGCTCCCCGAAAATATCGCTGCAACGTGCTGGCGATTTCCGGCAAAGGCAGTACCGCTGCACAAATTCCTGCCTCTGCCGCCGCCCCGGGCATCCCCCAAACCACGCTGGTCGCTTCATCCTGCGCAATCACAGTGCCACCAGCAGCAACGACTTTCTTTCCCCCCTCACGCCCGTCATGCCCCATGCCGGTCAGCACCAGGCACAAAGCAGCAGCCCCGAACACTGTCGCCACACTTTCGAACATCGGATCCACAGCCGGGCGGCAGAAGTTGACTTGCGGCCCCTGATTGAGCGCCAGGACAATGCCATCCCCACGATCTTCAACAGTCATATGATAGTCGCCGGGCGCAACATAGACGTGGCCGGGCTGAAGCCGCTCGCCGTTTTTTGCCTCACGCGCCGGCAGACCTGTCATATTCTGAATATGTTCTGCAAGAATAGCCGTGAAAGTCGGCGGCATATGCTGCGTGACAATGACGGGTACCATCAGTTCATTCTTGCCGATGCCGCCAAGTACCTTGAACAGCGCCTGCGGCCCGCCGGTCGAACTGCCGATCGCCAAGACCCTGGGCCTGACGAGCGAGCGTGCCCGCATAACAGGCCGCTGTGACGATGGTTTTACCTGAGCCACACCAGTCCGGGCGCCGCCCGTTGCGGCCTGCAAATTCCGATCGGCTGCCTGTCGCCGCAGCCCGGCGCCAATCGCACGCAGCTTGGCGATCAACTCACGATGAAAATCTTCGGTCCCGGTGCCAGCCTTTGCGCTTTCTGGCTTGGGTAAATAGTCTACAGCCCCCATCGACAGGGCTTTCAGGCTGACATCCGCATTCCGCCGTGTCAGGGTCGACGCCATGATAACCCGCAACCTCGGCACAGCCGCGAGCAATTTCGGCAATGCTGTCAACCCGTCCATCTGCGGCATTTCAATATCGAGGATCACGATCTCGGCACCACAGCTCTTCACATTCTGGACTGCTTGCAGGCCGTTACAATAGGATCCAACGACGGAGAAATTCGGGTCCGCATTCAGCCACTGGGTCAGCTTGCCCCGGATCACCGCCGAGTCATCCACAAGCATAACCCGATAAGGCTGCGCGGAATTCTTCACCGCTGTGGCGGGCTTTACCCCTGCGAAATTATTGCTTGTCACGTTGCGATTGCCTTGGATCCTTACCGACTGAGGCTAAACGAGGCCGACTTCGGTAAATTTGGTTTCGATGATATCGCGGTCGAACGGCTTCATAATGTATTCGTTGGCACCAGCCTGGATGGCTTCGGTGATATGTTCGATATCGTTTTCAGTCGTGCAGAAAACGACGATTGGAGAATCCCCGCCACGCTCCTGGCGCAGCTTGCGCAGGAAATCGATGCCGCTCATAACCGGCATATTCCAGTCAAGCAGGATCGCGTCCGGCATGCTGTTACGACAGCAGTCGAGCGCTTCCTTTCCGTCAACGGCTTCGACGGTCGTAAAATGCAGCTCTTCCAGAATCTGCCGGGCGACTTTTCGGATCACCCTCGAATCATCGACAATCAGACAAGATTTCATTTTCACCACTCCGGTGCGCAGTTTGAGGGAGTAAAACTATGCGGCAATCGCACCGCTTCCTGTTTCAATTATCTTCTCCAGTTGCAACACGACCATCAGCTTGTCTTCCAGGCGGTAAACACCACCGGACACATCACGCCAGCGCTGATCCAGATTAACCGGGTTACGTTCATAGGATGCATCCGCAAGGTTAAGCACTTCGCCCACACTGTCGATCAACAGGCTATAGGGTTCGCCATGGTGCTCAATCACGACAGCCATGACCTGCACGCCATCATCCAAGGGCGGATAACCAAGCCGGCAGCGTAAATCGATGGCTGTGACAATACGTCCGCGCAGGTTCAGCACACCGGCAACCTCGGGCGCGGCCATGGGGACATGCGCCAGCTTGGTCGGGATGAACACATCATGCACATCCAAAACCGGCACGCCGAACAATTGATCGGCGACGATCATGGTAACAAAGTTCTGCCCACCATCTTTCCCACCGCTGCCCATTGTTCGGACGTCGGTTACCAAATTGTCCGTCATGCCGCGCTTCCTTCCAAATGCAGTGTTTCCTGAATACTCTCGAGCAGACCTTTTCGGTCAGTCTTGACGACATAGTCAGTAAATCCGACGCTCCGACCACGGTCGAAATCCTGCGGCGTGCCATGCGATGAAATTGCGACAATCGGCGTCTTCCCCCAGCGTTCATCGCTGCGGATCTCCGAAGCAAGATCGAACCCGTCCATGCCGGGCATTTCGATATCGCTGACGATCACATCGAAATGATTTCCCATCTCCCGCAGTTCAAGCGCGCGATCGGCATTCTCAACAGCGGTCACCTTGTAGCCGACAGTCGCAAGCAGCGGCGCAAGCATGTTGCGGAAGAAGCTGCTGTCATCGACAAGCAGCAAATGCTTGTTGGACTTGGCGCGCTCCTGGCGGTTTTCGTCGAACCAGTCGGGGAACGCTTTGACAAGGTAATGACTGACATCGACGATTTCGGTTGCCATCCCATTGACAACTGCGGTGCCCAGCATGCCTTCGCAATCCGACGGCAGTTCGATTTTCAACGTCTCTTCAACGATATCGACGATTTCATCGACGGCAAGCCCCATGGTGCGGGTCTCATCGGCAAATACCAGCAAGGGTTGCCTGCCCTCTTTCCGCAGCGCGTAGCTGTCCGAAATTCGCAGGATCGGCATGACCTGACCGCGATACTGGACGACGTCAATGCCATTGGAACGCTCAATTTTGCTGCAATCGACTTCTTCCAGACGCGAGACAAGGGAAAGCGGTACCGCTTTTGGTTCAGCGCTACCGGTATTAAAGATCAGTATGGAGATCTTCTCGCTGCTATCCTGCGCATTTGCAGCTTCAAGCGCCGCCTCATCATTTTCGTCCTTCACATCACCGCAGGCATCGGCGATGCCGTTGGGATCAAGGATCATAATGACGCTGCCGTCGCCTAAAATCGTATTACCTGAGAAAACGCTGATATCGCGCAGAATCGGAGCAACCGGTTTGACGACAATTTCCTCGGTATCAAAAACACGATCCACAACAATGCCGAAACGGAAAGTTCCGACTTGCGTGACAACAACGAATTCATCATTGCCTTTTGCATGGATATGCCTGTCGACGCCGCTGCTCCCGCCCGCTTCATTGCCTTCCTGCATGACGCTGTCGGGATCAGACTCCAATCCCAACACATCGCTGAGATAAACAAGCGGCAATAGCTGATCGCGCAACCGCAGCACCGGTGTTTCCTTCAACTTTTCGACACGATGTTCTGAGTTGCTGGACGCCCGGACAAGCTCCACCACACTGATTTGCGGAATAGCAAAACGCTCGCCGCAGGATTCGACAACCAGAGCGGAAACGATTGCAAGGGTAAGCGGTATCTTGATGGTGAAAACCGAACCACGACCAGCTTCGCTGCGCACCTCCACAGTTCCGCCGATTTTTTCGATATTACTGCGCACGACGTCCATGCCGACGCCACGCCCGGACACGCTGGTTACTGCCTGCGCAGTGGAAAAGCCGGGCTTGAAGATGAAGTTGCTGATCTGCTGCTCGCTGAGCTGATCGAGTTCGCTTTCCGTGGTCAGTCCGACAGCAAGCGCCTTCGACTTGATCTTTTCGAGATTCAACCCGCCGCCATCGTCAGAGATCCGGATGATGACATGACCGCCTTCGTGATAGGCATCGAGTTTGATAACTCCCACCGGCGGTTTGCCGGCCGCAATCCGTCCTTCGGTGCTTTCCAGGCCGTGATCAGCGGAGTTGCGGACCATATGCGTCAGCGGATCCTTGATCAGCTCGAGCACCTGACGGTCAAGTTCCGTATCCGCGCCGGTCATCTGCAGATCGATTTTCTTGCCCAGTTCATGGCTCAGATCGCGCAGGATTCGCGGCAGCTTCTGCCAGGCATTGCCGATCGGCTGCATGCGGGTTTTCATTACCCCTTCCTGCAGCTCGGTGGTCACCAGATTGAGTCGCTGCAACGGCACATTGAATTCACTGTCTTCCTGCTGGCGAACGATCTGCAACAATTGATTCCGTGTGAGCACCAATTCGCTGACCATCGTCATCAGGTCTTCGAGCAGATCGACATTGACCCGAACCGATTGGGTTGCAACCGAGGGTTCAGCCTTTTCAGTCTTCGCTGCCGGTTTGGCGGGAGGTTGCGCAGGCACGGGAGCTGTAGCCGCTTGCTCGGAAGCAGCAGGTGATTCAACTGCGGGTTCTGTTGTCACCCCTGCATCCGGCATCGCCGCCGCCTCACCATCAGCCACCACATCTGCAGCTTGCGAAGCGTCATCATCAGGGCCGGGCGCAGCGTTGAACGCCGCTTCAAGTTCTTCGAGTGACACCTCACCAGGCCGCAACGGGCGATCAAGGCTCGGATTGATATCGGGTTCTACGTCCTCTGAAACGGGCGCGGGCGCGGGATCGGACTCGGCTTCGGGCATATCGGATTCAGCGGCCCCAACGCCAGTGTCGGGTGATTGACCGGCTGCCACGCAATTGAGCTTGTCGATAAGTTCGTTATCATCGCCGGCCGGCTCTTTCTCTGTCGCCTCGAGGTCGGCCATAATCGACTTGATGGCGTCGATCGATTCGAGGATGAGACTGACTGCTTCGGTCGTGACCTGAAGTTCGCCGTCGCGGAATTTGCCCAGAACATTTTCGGAAGCGTGCGCAACAGCTTCCAGACGCGGCAGGTCGAGAAAGCCGCAGGTTCCCTTGACCGTATGCACAAGCCGGAAAATATTATCCAGAACCGCCTTATCATTGGGGTCTTTTTCAAACCTTACGAGTTCCGCATCGACAACGTCGAGGCTTTCATTCGTTTCGGTTAGAAACTCATTGAGTAAATCATCCATTTCGCCAACCCTGCAATAGGCCCATATGGGAGCCCCCCTCAGGCTAGGGAGCCTTCATTCGCTAATGTCCCATGGATATCGGAGCGGCGTTAAAAAGCCGTAAAGCTGCTGCTTACGGCTTGTCGATTTGTGCGCATGAGCGGGATGTCATGCGTGGCTAAAGCCCGGTATGGCAGAAAAATGACAATGTGTTGCCTGCGCTGTCCATCTCAATACTGCAATTCAGACAGCGTGCGACAAGTCCGGTATAATAGGCTTGCGCGGCGCGGGGCGACAGGCCGTTCAATTCGCTCTCCCCGGACAGAACCTGAACAAGCCCCTCTACTGGTTTAACCATCTCCCCTTCACCTTGGACGGCGATCTCAACCATCGTATCCTGCATCGATAATCGTGCAGTAACGCTGCCGCCACGCGGCAGGCTTTCCGCACACAGATAAGCCAGATTGACAAGCAGTTTTGCGACCAGACGATCCACCGCCGCCAGATCGCATTGCCAGACCAGCTCAACTTTGTGATCGCTCAGCAGCTGCGTTGTGACCTTTCGCGCTTCCCCCAGATCGATATCCGCACCCGGTCCGCCGGCCGCACCATAGGCAAGGCGCGCGAATTGCAGCTTGTTGGCCGCCCGTTCGGCACTTTCAGAAATCAAACGGAATGCCATTTCGCGCATATCCGCATCATCTTCGTCGGCAAGTACTTCAAGGCCGTTCGTCACCGCCCCCACCGGGCTGACCAGATCGTGGCAAAGCCGCGAACTCAAAAGTGAAGCTAACTCAAAAATCGCCAATTCGGACATAGATGTTCCACCCTGGTGCCGCCGCGCATGGCAGCCCATTTATTTCTGATCAGATTACCCATGCATCATACAAGATGGTTAATGATTGGTTAACAATGCTGCCACGGTGCGGGTCTGTACAAGCGGCGCGCATTACCGCTATTAAACGGGTCTAATAGTCTTTTAAGCCTACTGCCTGGGCGGAGCCGCATCACAAGCGCGCTCATGCACACCAACCGCAGAAAAGAGGAAGATGTGAGCTTATCGGCGTCCGACCGCGAAAACCTGACCCATGCGATCCGCGATATCGCGATCGAAGCCGGCGGGATCATCATGCATTATTATGAAGATGATCTGGATGTGCGCGAGAAAGGGGATAAATCACCCGTCACGATTGCTGATGAGGTGACCGAGGACTTTATCCTCGAACGGTTGCGTAAACTCGACCCTGATATTCCGATCGTCGCCGAAGAGCTGGCTGCGGCTGGCGATTTGCCAAGCGTCGATCAGCGGTTCTGGCTTGTCGATCCGCTTGACGGCACCAAGGAGTTTTTGAACAGAAATGGTGAATTCACCGTCAATATCGCGCTGATCGATCATGGGGAACCGGTACTTGGCGTAGTCTATGCTCCTGCGGTGAAACGGCTTTTTTATGCCTCGGGCCCCGGCGCGGCATTCGAGCAGCGTGTCGATCCGCATCAGGGCAAAGACCGCGAAGCTGACGGGGCGCCACAAAAAATTTCTGCCCGCAAGCCTGGTAATGGGGGACTGGTTGTTATCGCCAGCCGATCGCACCGCGACAAGAAAACCGACGAGCTCTTGCGGCAATATGATGTGAAGGAACTTGTCGCGGCGGGCTCATCGCTCAAATTCTGTGTGGTGGCCGCAGGTGAGGCGGATCTCTATCCCCGGCACGGCCCGACCATGGAATGGGATACCGCTGCCGGTCATGCGGTTCTGTCAGGCGCGGGCGGTACGGTCAAACGGATGGACGGATCGCCCTTCCTCTACGGCAAAGCGGAATTCCGCAATCCGCACTTCATCGCCCGCGGTGCGGAAGACTAGGTTCTTTCCCGCACCGCATCGCGTAAATCTGGCTTTTCGCTACATGCCGTAAAGATCGGCCTTATCGACAACATTCTGCACGATGCGGACGGAAGCGGCATCAACCATCACGCCGTCGATCTGCACCGCGCCTTCACCGCGCGCCACCGCCTCTTCATACGCCTTGGCAAGCTTGCGGGCATTATCGACTTCGGCCTGTTCGGGCGAGAAGACATCCTGCGCGATTTCCACCTGACTTGGATGAATGGCCCATTTACCGACCATCCCCAGGATCGCGGCCCGCTGCGCCTCGCGGCGATAGGCGTCCGGATTGCGGAAATTCGCAAACGGCCCGTCGACCGGGTCCAGCCCATGGGCCCGCGCCGCCACCGTGATCTTGTAGCGGGTATAATGCCAGATATCGCCGGGATAACCCGATTCGCCGCCAATATGGCGCACATCGATCCCCTGGCTTGCGGAATAATCCCCCATGCCGAAGATCAGGCACTCAAGCCGCGGCGTCGAGCGAGCAATCTCCTCAACATTCATCAACCCTTCGACTTCCTCGATCAGGACTTCGATACCAATGCGTCCTTCCTCAAGCCCGAGCTTGCGCTCGAGCTGATTAAGCATGGTGTCGACAAATGAAAGATCTGCCGCAGATTTCGCCTTGGTCAGCATGATGGTGTCGAGATTCCTGCCCGCACCCGTCACCACCTCGATGATGTCGTCATGGCACCATTCGGTTTCACAATCATTGATCCGCACACAGCGAACCTTCTTGCCGAAATCGAGATTGTTCAGCGCATCAACGATCATGCCGCGCGCGCCGGGTTTGGCACTTGGGGCGACCGCGTCCTCAAGGTCGAGGAAAACATGATCAAGCCCGTCCATCGCGGCGGCCTTGGTCATCATCTTTTCGCTGCTGCCAGGTACCGATAGCTGGCACCGGCGGGCACGTTTGGGTCTGTTAGCCATATTTTACTCCCTGCATATTGGTTTTTTCTATTGGTTCAGGCGCGCCGCTAACGGATCGCGCGTTTTTCCCGCATTTCAGCGATTTCCGCCGCGCTATAGCCAAGGCTTTCCAGGATTGTTTCCGTATCCTCCCCAAGCAATGCCCCGCGCCGCGCCACGCCCCCTTGCGTCTTTGTCATCCGAATGGGTGTTCCCGCGATCTGGACCGGCCCGAGCCCGGGCTGTTCCACCTCGGGCAGCATTTCACGGACCTTGGTATGTGGATCGTCGAAAATATCCGCGACATTATTGACCGGCCCGAACGGGATTTTACCGCCCAGCTTGTCGATCAGTTCCTTCTTGGTCAGCGTGCTTGTCCAGTCACCGACCATCGCGACAACCTCGGCATTGCGCTGCACCCGCGCGATGTTGAGCGCATAACGCTCATCCTCGCCAAGTTCAGGCCGGCCCATCGCCTCTGTCAAAATGATCCAGAAATGATCCTTTGGACAGGCAATCGACACCCAGCCATCCTTGGCCGGGAACAGACCGAACGGGCAAAGCAGCGGATGCGCATTACCCTCCGGCCCCGGCACCACGCCGTCATAGCTGTGCTGATAGACGATCCGCTCGCACAGGGCGAGGATACCGTCATACATGGCGACGTCGACAAATTGCCCTTGCCCGGTTTTTTCCGCATGCCGCACTGCCGACAAGATGCCGATGGTCGTCAGCATGGCGGGCACGATATCGCCGACGCCCGGCCCGATCTTGAGCGGGGTATTCGGATCGGGACCGGTAATCCCCATGATGCCGCCCATCGCCTGCGCGATCACATCGAAAGCCGGCCAGTCCGCGTAGGGGCTTTTACCGGTGCGCGGATCGCCGAACCCGCGGATCGCCGCATAGACCAGGCGGGGGTTGATTTTCGACAGCGCCTCATAGGACAGGCCAAGCCGGTCCATCACCCCGACGCGATAATTTTCGACCAGCACATCCGCCTCCTTGACGAGCCGGCGCAGCACCTGTTTGCCTTCCTCTGTCTTGAGATCGAGGCCGATTGACAGCTTGTTGCGGTTGATGCTTTGAAAATAGCCGCCAAATGGCATTTCATCCTTGCCCGGATGAACGCCACGGGTCGTATCACCGCCGCGCGTGGGTTCCACCTTGATGATGGTGGCCCCCTGATCGCCGAGCAGCATGGTGCAGAAGGGGCCGGCCAGCATCATCGTCAGATCGATGACCTTGAGCCCCTTCAGCGCGCCGTTTTCAACCGGCGAGGCGATCATTTTCCGCCCCAGCCGCGTTTTTTGACAAGCACGCGGCGTTCGCCCTCAAACACCAGCTTGTCCTCCTGATTGACGCCGTAATGTTTGAAATGAACGATACCGGTATCGGGCGCATCGCCTTCTTCGGTACCCAGCACTTCGGAAAAAGCGTAAAGCGTATCGCCGTGGAACACCGGCGATTTCAGCCGGATCTTGTCCATACCGATCTCGCGCAGCGCATTCTCGCCGGTATCCTGCATCGCCAGCCCGACCACGGTCGCAATCGTCACGCCGCCAAAATTCACCCGCTGCGGGAAGATCGCGCCCGAATTCTGCATCAGATGCTCGTTGAAATGACCTTCAGCGGTATTCATGACCTGCAAGGTGGTACCCACATTGTCATATTCCATGATCGTCTTGCCGCGCGCATGGCGGTAGACGTCACCGACCGTGAAATCCTCGAAATAATTATCCGATCCCGTCAATGCCATGATGCTTACCTCTTGGACGGACGGCCGAGCAGGCTGTCGGAAATGATCCGCTGCTGAATCTCGGACGTGCCTTCAAAAATCTTGGTGAGCCGTGCATCGCGCCAATAGCGTTCCACCGCGTTGAGCTTGGTATAGCCCGCACCGCCAAAGATCTGCAGCGCCTCGCTCGTTACCCGTTCGGACATCTCAGACGCGAACAGCTTCACCATTGCCGCCTCTCTGTCGCAGCGCTTGCCGGTATCGATCTGATGGCAGACGAAATACATCAGCTGTCGCGCCGCTTCGATATCGGTGGCCATCTTGGCGATCTTGAAGCGGATCGCCTGAAATTCGCCGATGGGGCGGCCGAACTGTTCGCGTTGCTGCGCATATTCTATCGCATCTTCCAGCGCGCCCTGCGCCAGACCGATCGACCGCGCAGCGGTGTGCGCGCGGGCCCGCTCAAGGCCGCTCGACACCTGATAGAAGGCGTTGCCACCGCCGCGCTTGCCGCCGACCTGCGCGCTTAACGGCACACGGCAGCCATCAAAGGCAAGCTCAAACGTGTTCCAGCCGAAATAGCCGATCTTGGGAATGACCGCGCCCTGACAGCCGTTGGGCAGTTCGCCGCGCGGCTTTTCGATTATGAAACCCGAAAGCCCTTTGTGCCGCTTCTGCGGATCCATCGGTTCGGTCCGGGCGACGACATAGATGTAATCAGCGTCATCGGCGAAGGTGCACCAATATTTGTTGCCGGTGATGACCCATTCGTCGCCATCCTGTTCGGCACGGCAGGAGACGTTCGCGACATCCGACCCGGCATTGGGTTCGGACAGGGAAAACGCGCCAAGCCATTCGCCGCGTGCGACCTTGGGCAGCCGCTCCTGCAACTCTTCCTCGCTCATACCGCGCGCACCGATCAGCCCGTTGCCCCGCGCGATCAGGCTCGCCACGCTCATCCAGCCGCGCGCAAGTTCCTCGGCCACCAGGCAATATTCGAAACAGCCAAGGCCAAGCCCGCCATATTGCTCGGGAATGGTGATGCCGAAATAGCCCATATCGGCAAGCTTCTGGCGCAGCTCCATCGGGATCTTGCCCTGCACCGGGTCAAGCTCGTTGGCGACCGGCAGCACCTCTTTCATCGTAAACTCGCGCGCCGATTCCTTAATCATGCGGCGCTCTTCGGTCATATAGCCTTCCGGCGCATCCGGGTTGGTATCCCAGGCGTCGCCCGTCTTGCTGTCGGTCGTACTCATTTCTTGATCCTCACGAGATTGGAGCGGCGGTAATCGACCACCAGTTCGGAATTCTGATTGAAGCCTTCGGTATGCCAGGTGACGATGCCGAAACCCTTCATATTCTTGGAAACGCGCTTGTCCTTCACGGTCGAACGCGCGGTTACCGTATCGCCCTCATAAACCGGGCGGTGATAGGTCAGCTCATCGACGCCGAGAAACGGTCCCCCGCCCTCGCTCAAATCCTCAACCGTCAGCCCGAACACCGTATTGAAGACGAGCAGCGGATTGACGACAACCCCCGGATGATCATGCGCTTTGGCGTATTCAGCGTTGAAATAAAGCGGATTGTAGGACAGCGTCAGCGTCGTGAAGAGCGAATTGTCCCCCGCATTGATCGTGCGGCCCCAATGATGCTCATAGACCTGCCCGATCTCGAAAACATCATAATGATTTCCCTTCGGGATCAACCGCGCCCGTTCGCGGAAATCTTCCGACATGCAAACTCCCCTGCCTGTGTTTCATTATTATGCGACGTGACTTATCCGCCCGGCCGCTCAGCTTGACCGTATTCTACCGCAAGCGATACCAGCCACCTAATGCACCCGCATCAATTGCGCGACTTCGGCGAAATTCTCACAATTTTCCAGATCCGCGATCGCAGCCGCAAGTTCCGACGCCCGCCCATGCCCCATAACCGGGTCAGCAATCGCGTGGAATTTAGCGAGCAGCTTTTCCCATTGCAGATCAAGATCTGACGCCGGGATCGCCACATTCGCGGTCGCAGAATAGCTATTGCCACCGGCCAGATCGATCACAACCTCGCTTTCCTGTGCGGCTGGCTTGTTGTGCACCTCGACGCTGACCTTGTCGCGCAGCGCCACAAGATCGGGCCGCGTGGCGTTCGCATCGCTATAGGTTTCAATCCGCGCGGTATCGAGGCCGGTCAACGCGAATGCCGTCGTCATGCGCAGGCTGAATTTCGTTTCAAGCCCGACCTGTGGTTCAAGGATATTGCAGACACGCAAATGCCCGCGATCCACCAGCACCTTGACCGCCTGTACATCCTGGGGCGCGATATTGTGCTGCTTGCGCAGGCTGTGCGCGGCCTCAAGGCTTGAATGGGTGAGGTAGCAGGCCGCATGATATTTAAACAAGGTGTTGCGGATATGGCTGCCGCCCTGCGGCTCGGCCAGCGCCGCCTCGGCACGTAAGGCATCGCTCTGGGTCTCGCCAAAGCCCTGCTCGATCTCCAGTACGTTGGGCCGGCTGGTAAAGCCACGCGCGGCCAGCCGCGCCGCCATCAGCCCGCTGGCCGCCGCACGGCCCGCATGAAACGGCTTGCACATGGTGCCGAACATGGATTTGAGGCCCGCCGCCTGGGTGCCCGCAATGCCGAGCGCCATCGCTGTCTGCGCCGCATCGAGCCCGAGCGCATTGGCCGCCGCCGCCGCCGCGCCAAATGTGCCGATCGTCGCGGTTGCATGCCAGCCCCGCTGATAATGGCTTGGCGACACGGCCGCGCCGATCCGGCATTCGGTTTCCACCCCTGCGACAAAGGCAGCGATCAGCTGTTCGCCCGACAGGCGGTGCTGTTCGGCAAGCGCCAATATGGCGGGTGCGACCGGCACGGGGGGGGGGGCCCCCGCTATCGCAGCCTGCCGGT
>CALAQW010000054.1 GCA_937888955.1 uncultured Alphaproteobacteria bacterium
CCTGCCAGATCGACATTACCGACGCGCTGGACGGGCTTGTCCTCAACATCCCCAGCGGGCAGCACTGACCCCGACAGTCCAGTGATATTCTCCCCCAAACTTTTCACCCCCGCACCAATGGCTGCGGGGTATTTTTTTCCATACCGCACCCTATCATCATGCGTTGAACGGAAAACGCGACCGCCCCGGCTATCATCACATCGGCAGGTCGGCGCAAGCACTATTGACAATTTTCGTAGTAAGAAGATACTTCGTCACTTTCTTTTGGTGTTCAATCATACCAACTTGTCGGCGCCAAATTCCGGTTGCTGAAGTCATCTGATGGAGGAAACACGCATGTCAGTCAGTACAGTGGTCGCGGACGAGGTTTACAGCACCCCGCTTGATGAAATCGACGTCAGCCATCCCAAACTCTTCCAGAGAGATACGATCGGCGAATATTTCAAGCGGCTGCGCGAGGAAGATCCCGTTCACTACTGCGCCAACGGGCATAGCGGCGCCTACTGGTCGGTGACAAAATTCAATGACATCGTCCGGGTGGATACCGATCACAAGACCTTTTCTTCCGACACGAGCCAGGGCGGCATCTTTCTGGATGGTCCGGGCCAGCAATCGGACGCCACCGGCACCCGCGAAGGCGCACCCGATATGGGCCTGACGACCTTTATCGCCATGGACCCGCCAAAGCATGACGAGCAGCGTAAAGTTGTCAGCCCCATCGTTGCCCCAACCAACCTGCAAGCCTTGGCGCCGATCATCCGCGAACGCGCGGCGGGCATCCTCGACACGCTGCCGGTCGGTGAGGAGTTTGACTGGGTCGACAAGGTTTCGATCGAACTCACCACCATGACACTTGCCACCCTGTTCGACTTCCCCTGGGAAGAACGGCGCAAGCTGACCCGCTGGTCCGATGTTGTGACCGCATCGCCGGGCAATGGGGTCGATAGCTGGGATCAGTGGCGCGAGGAACTGATGGAATGCGGGCTTTATTTCAAGGACCTGTGGGATCAGCGTGTGGGCGGCGGACAGAAGCATGATCTGATTTCCATGCTGGCCGGCTCCCCCGCAACCGCGAACATGCCGTTTACCGAGTTTCTGGGCAATCTGCTGCTGCTGATCGTTGGCGGTAACGACACAACCCGTAATTCGATTACCGGCGGGGTGCTCGCGCTCAACCAGAACCCGGCCGAGTATGACAAGCTGCGGAATGACACAAGCCTCATCCCGAACATGGTGTCCGAGATCATCCGCTGGCAGACACCATTGTCACATATGCGGCGCACAGCTTTGCGCGACGCGGAAGTCGGTGGGAAAAAGATCCGCGAAGGCGAGAAAGTCGCCATGTGGTATCTGTCGGGCAATCGCGACAGCGAGGTTATCGACCGTGCCGATGAATTCCTGATCGACCGTAAGGATGCGCGCAAGCATGTCTCATTCGGCTTCGGCATTCATCGCTGCGTCGGCAACCGGCTGGCCGAGCTGCAGCTGCAGATCATCTGGGAAGAAATCGTCAAACGCTTCCACACGGTCGAAGTGACCGGCGAGGCGGAACGCACCTTTTCCAACATCATCCACGGCTTCACCAAAATGCCGGTGATTTTACACGCGCAATAATCTGGCGCACCGTATTTCACTTTTTAAAGACAGCCCCGCATCATCACAATTGTGATGCGGGCGCTGGCCGGATGCGTCATTCGCACTGCATTTACACTGCATTCACACGGCGCAAACAATTGCACCTCCTGAAAACCCTCTGCGCCAATTCGCCGCGCAAACGATTTATTGACAAGTTTCGCAGTAGATTGATACTGCCGTATTAGATTTGTAACTCAATTCTGAATTCGTACATCTCAGCCATATGAAGACATAGGCAGGCTGTACCGGATTAGCTGGAAATTGGAGGAATTAGGACATGTCTGTCAGCATGGTGGCCGAGGATGAAATTTACGATACCCCCCTTGATCAAATAGATGTCAGCCATCCCAAGCATTTCAAACGCGACACGATAGGCGCCTATTTCAAGCGCTTGCGCGAAGAAGATCCGGTGCATTACTGCGCCGAAGGCCATAGCGGCGCTTATTGGTCGGTAACGAAATTCAACGACATTGTGCGTGTTGACACCGATCACAAGACTTTCTCGTCCGACTCCACGCTTGGCGGCATCTCGCTCGATGGTCCGAGCGAACGCGAACGGGCAACCGGCGCACGCACCGATGCGCCGGACCTTGGGCTTTCCATGTTCATCGCCATGGACCCGCCCAAACATGACGAGCAGCGCAAGGTCGTCAGCCCCATCGTCGCGCCGAACAATCTGGCCG
>CALAQW010000055.1 GCA_937888955.1 uncultured Alphaproteobacteria bacterium
TTTCACCCTGGGTAGCCGGCCATGCCGAGCGTATCCCCACGGGCGCAGAAGTGCTTGATGTCGCCTGCGGCAGCGGACGGCACAGCCGGTTCTTCATCGAAAGAGGCTGTTCGGTCACGGGGATTGACCGCGATCTCAGCGGGCTTGCCGATCTGCGCCATAATCCGCGCTTCTCCGCTATCGAATGCGATCTGGAAACCGAAGATACGGTCTGGCCAGTCGCCGCGGGCCGGTTTCTGGGGGTCGTCGTTACCAATTATCTGTGGCGTCCCTTATGGCCGCATCTGATCGCGGCTCTCGCGCCGGGCGGCATTCTGATTTACGAAACATTCATGCAAGGTCATGAGCGTTTCGGTCGACCGAAAAACCCCGACTTTCTTCTCGCACCGGGCGAGCTGCAAAGGGCTTTTGGCGATGCGCTCGACATCCTTGATTTTTGGCAGGGTCAGGACCCGGAACCGGCCATGCGGCAGCGAATTTGCGCCCGCCGCCCGCAGGCGCGGTGAGCGCGCGATATTGCGAAACCGACGGCAGGTCGCCGCACGCGCCGCAACCGCATCTACTGTATCTGTGCAGATTTATTCCTGAGCGGCCATGGGAACCGCATAATCCACATCATGGGTCAATGCCGGCACCTGCCCGCGCGCCTGCGCGATCAATGCGGTATCGATGTCGGCGGTGATAAAACCAACATCGGTCCCCGCATCCGCCAGTATCTCCCCCCAGGGCCCGACAATCAGGCTGTGCCCGTATGTTTTCCGCCCGTCCCCGACATGGGTTCCCGTCTGCGCCGGCGCAAAGACAAAACAACCGGTCTCGATCGCGCGGGCGCGCAGCAGAATGTGCCAGTGCGCCTCCCCGGTGACCTTGGTGAAGGCGGCCGGCACCGTCAGGAAATCCGCACCGGCCTTTGCCAATGAGCGATAAAGATGCGGAAAACGAATATCATAGCAAACCGACAATCCAAGCCGTCCCCATGGCAGATCGGCAAGCACAGCCCTGCACCCGGCTGCAAACGCCCTGGATTCGCGGTAACGTTCCCCATTGGGCAGATCCACGTCAAACATATGGATTTTATCATAGGTCGTGACGATACGGCCGCGCGGATCGAACAGAAAGGACCGGTTGGCAACCTGTGTCTCACCCACGCGAATGGGTATCGACCCGATCAGCAGCCAGACACCAAGCTCGCCAGCCAGAGCGGCAAATGCAGCCACTGCGGGATCTTCATCCTCACTGAAAGTCGTTGAGCGGATCACATCGGGGCGCAGTTTCGTCACGATCGAGGTGACTTCGGGGGTCAGGATGAGATCCGCGCCCTGTCCGCGCGCAGCCCGTGCGAGTTCCGTGACCGTCGCGATATTCTCCGCAATGACATCTGTTGAATTGAGCTGCAGGCACGCAGCCGTGAATTTATCGCTCATGGCTTATAAACCCCGCACTTCCGGCTTATTGCGCGAGCAGGGGGTCAAGCTCGCCCGCCGCATCCAGCGCATAAAGGTCATCGCATCCGCCAATATGCCGCTCGCCGATGAAAATCTGCGGCACGGTATAGCCGCCATTGGCGCGGCGCGTCATCTCGTCGCGCGCACCGGGTACCGAATTGACGTCGATTTCCTCATAAACAGTCCCTTTCTTGTCCAGCAGGCTTTTCGCCATATGGCAATAAGGACAGATCATCGTCGTATAAATCGTAATTGCCGGCATAATATGTCTTGTTCTCCCATTCCCGTAATTTTCATATGCGTCCCGCGCCATGCTGCGGCAAGCCTGAAATGCCGGTCGCCGCAAACACCGCCCGGACCATAACCCCCAAAATATGGAACCGGACATTTTTTCTTGAATTATACGCCTGTTTCCAGAAATTACACGAATGTGTCCACGGGGCGAACAACCCGTGCCAAAGTGAGGATATCGACCTGCGCGGCGCCATGGCCAAGCAAAGCCCGGGCACAGCTTTCCGCCGTTGCCCCGCTTGTCATGACATCGTCGATAACCACGATACGCGCACCGGGAAGCAGATTTTGATATTGCGGTGCAATGGCGATTGCCCCCTTCAACTGTCTGAAGCGCACAGATCGGCTCATGCCCTTGAGCGGTGGTGTCGGCCGCACCCGCCGCAGCATATCGGCAATCACCGGCTTGCCCGCAATCCGACCGATATGCGCTGCCAATACCGCTGACTGATTGTAACGCCGCCGCAGAAGACGCCGCCAATGTAACGGCACCGCGACGATGTAATCGGCATCCTCAAGAATTTCCGCACCGGCGCGGGCCATCCATCGGGCGAATGCGGGGGCCCCCTCAAGCCGGTCACCATGTTTGAAGGCGAGAATCATCTGCCGGCTGTGGGCGTCATAGCTGAACACGGCGCGCGCCCGGTGCCAGCCAGGGGGACGGGCAATACAAGCCGGGCAAAGCTGCGCCACGGGCGCAGCAATACGATAGGGAAAAGGCGTGCCGCAACAATGGCAAAGTGGCGCGGTAATAAAATCCAGCTCGCGCCAGACCTGCGGCGAAAGCTGCCCCTGACGATCAACGATTTCACCCGTCGCCAGGCAGCGCGGCGGCAGCAGCAGGTCAAGCATCCTGTCCGCCCCGTACCGCATCATCCCTGCAAGCATGCGCATTTTTTCCTGACATCTCCGGGCTAATTGACCGGTTACCCCCCAACAACGCTATAGTGCAGCTCAGATACGCACCGCACAAGCTGCGGCTTGCACGCGCCCCGCAATCAATAAAGTTAAACCTTCCGCCGTAATGGACGACATTCTTACCGGACCTTTCGACCGACGCATGCGCCGTCTGCGGCGCGATCGCGCGGCAGACAAATTCGCGGCCCAGGATTTTCTGGTCAAAGCCGCCACACGGTCGATTACCGAACGGCTCAGCGAAATCAACCGCGATTTCGACACGGCCCTGGATCTGGGTGGCCACATTGGCGGTTTCCGGGATGCGGCGGTTGAACAGATACCGGGCAAGATCGGCCAGCTTTACCAGTGCGATCAATCACCGCGGATGGTTGCGCAAATGGCAAACCCTTACCGGCTTGTCGCAGACGAGGAGGCCTTGCCTTTCGCTGCGGCAAGTTTTGATCTGATCGTCAGCACATTGTCACTGCATATGGTCAATGATCTGCCCGGTACCTTGCTGCAAATCCGGCACTGTCTGAAACCGGACGGGCTGTTCATCGGTGCCATGTTCGGCGGCGAAACGCTGACCGAATTGCGGCAGGCGTTTGCCCGCGCGGAGATCGAACAGGAAGGCGGGATGAGCCCGCGCGTCGCCCCCTTTACCGATATTCGCGATGCCGGCAGCCTGCTGCAGCGCGCGGGCTTCACAATGCCGGTCACAGATTATGAAACACTGACCGTAACCTACCCATCCCTATTCAGATTGATGCAGGAACTGCGCGACATGGGCGAAAGCAACAGCCTGACCCATCGGCACAAACATTTTTCCCGCAGGCAAACCCTGCTGCGCGCCGCAGAAATCTATCACGACCAATTCAGCGAACCGGACCAGCGCATCAGGGCGCGTTTCGATATCATCTATCTGACAGGCTGGTCGCCCTCACCGGACCAGCCCAAGCCATTGCGTCCCGGTTCCGCCAGAATGCGGCTGGCCGATGCGCTGGGCACAAGCGAGACTGTCCTTCCTGCCCGTATGCCAGACGATACACCGCCCGACGAATAACGCTCGGCCCGCGACACACTGCCAGCTTCCGCACAGCGGTAGAGGCATTAACCGAAGCGGTTCAGAGCAAATCCTGCAAATGCGCGATCAATGGCTCATCGGCGGGCGGCATCGGATAATCGCGCAGCCGTGCGGGCCGCACCCATTTCAGTTGCTGCCCCTCAAGCGGCTGACAGATCCCCTGCCATTTGCGGCAGATGTAAAGCGGCATCAGCAAGTGAAAATCCGCATAGCCATGGGAAGCAAAACTCAACGGCGCGAGACAGGCCGCTGTGACATCAATACCAAGCTCTTCACGCAACTCACGTATCAGGCAAGCTTCGGGCGTTTCATCTGCCTCCAGCTTACCGCCCGGAAACTCCCACAACCCGCCAAGCGTCTTCTGCTTGGGACGTTGTGCAAGCAGCACACGCCCGTCCGCATCAAGCAGTGCGCAGGCCACAACCAGCAGAATGGACATCAGCCCGCCTCCCAGCGGAAATGGCTCAGCATCCGTTCGCCACCGCGGTCGGGCAGATTACTTTTCTGACTGCCCCGATGCGTGAAACCGCATTTGCGCAAGACTGCGGCCGAAGCATAATTCTCGCGAAATGCCACAGCGTCGACGATGGCGATCCCCCATCGCGCCCGGATCTGACGCAGCAGCGCGGCAAGCGCTTCGGTGGCGTAGCCCTGCGACCAATATTGCCGGCCGATCCAGTAGCCGACCTCGGCAAGCATGCCATCATGGTTGATGGCCATCGCACCGATGAGGGCCGTGTCGGATGTTCGTTGAATGCCGAGTACAAGCTCCTCATCATCATCCACAGATTGCCAGGCATCCAGAATCATGTCTTCCGCATCGCGCAACGTGAAGGGAAAGGGCTGGCTTACCGTTTGTTTGATCACCTCCCAATCATTAACCACGGCACAGATTCGTGGCGCATCCTGCAACAATAATGGCCGTAGCACGAGCCGCGGCGAGCGGATGACGAACGCCTCGGGATCGGACGGAAATGCCGAAAAATACTGACTAGCTACGATAATCGGCATTGATTTCGATATAGCGATGGGTCAGGTCGCAGGTCCAGACAGTTGCTTCGCCACGCCCGACACCGACATCAACACTGATGCCGATTTCCTGATTCTTCATATATTTGGCGACCGTCGCTTCCTTGTAGTCAGGATCCACCATCCCGTCGCGCGCAACTGTTACACCGCCGATCTCGATTCGCATGGCATCGCGGTCAGCGGCTTCCCCCGCCTTGCCTACCGCCATAATGATGCGGCCCCAATTCGGGTCTTCACCGGCAATCGCGGTTTTGACGAGCGGCGAATTGGCGATCGAGTTGGCGATTTTGCGGGCTGCCCGGGCGTTTGCCGCACCTGTAACCGTAATTGTCACGAATTTCGTCGCCCCTTCACCGTCGCGCACGATCTGCTGCGCCAGGTCGGTTGCGACCTCGGCAAGCTTTTCACGAAAATCGCGCAACCGCGGATCGCCGGGACGGTTGATCGAGCGATGCGCGGCGCATTTGCCGGTGGCGAATAACATCACCGTATCGCTTGTCGAGGTGTCGCCATCGACAGTGATCATGTTGAAACTGTCATGCACGGTCAGCATCAGCAGGGTCTGCAACACCTCGGAAGGGATGGCGGCATCGGTAAAGATGTAGGCGAGCATCGTCGCCATATCCGGCGCGATCATGCCCGAGCCCTTGGCAATGCCGTTGATTGTGACAGGAACGCCGTCAATCTCGGTTGTCGCTGTTGCAAGCTTGGGAAATGTATCGGTCGTGCAGATTGCCCTGGCCGCCTGCAGCCAGCAATCGGGCGCCAGCGCCTGAGCCATATCGGGAAGCTTGTCCGCGATCTTGTCGACATTCAGCGGCTCACCGATCACGCCGGTCGAACCAATGAACACATCGCCGCGCCGACAACTCACCGCCGAGGCAGCCGCCGAGGCAATGGCGGTTGCCGCCTCGAACCCCGCCTTGCCGGTAAAGGCATTTGCGTTACCTGCATTCACCAATAATGCCCGCGCATTGCCCCGCCCTTCCTGCAATCGCGACTGGCACCATTCCACCGCGGCGGAAGGCGCCTTGGACGTTGTGAAAACACCGGCAGCCGACGTGCCGGTTTCCATCACCGCCAGCATCAAATCGTCGCGCCCCTTATAGCGGGTGCCACTTTGCGCGGTGGCCAGGGTCACGCCTGCAATCGCGGGCAGTTCAGGAGCGTTTTTCGGAGCCAACGGCGAAACCGGCATTTTCGGTTTGCGTGCCGAACCACGACTCCGGGGTTGCGTGGTCTTGGCCTTCTTTTTGGGCGCAGCGGACTTCGCGCGCTTACGATCTGCAAGCGGTGCCAATGAAGCGACTCCATAATAAAAGGGCATGCACAGTTCCGCAGCACGCGGCTAAGGCAGACCCTTGTCGTTACGTGGTACCCCCCGGTACCCTTTTTCGCCGAAAACCTTAACACAGACCATAAACCCGACCAAGCGCCGCCGCCGTTGACAGGGCTTACGGCGGCGCTTATGTCTCTGACCAGTCACCGAGCCTGTATGGCCACGCCTTGCAAGATGATGTCACGGCGCGCAAATCGGGAGTTTTCTCCATATGATGGGCATGAGCGCCTTTGCCCGGCGCATATTTGGCTCTGCCAATGATCGCAAACTCAAGAAATTCGCGCCAAAGGTGCAAGCGATCAATGACCTCGAAACCGGGCTGCAATCACTGACTGATGCTGAGCTTCGCGCCCGTACCGCGCGTTTCAAAGCGATGATCGCAAATGGTGAGGCAACGGTCGACAGCCTGCTTGAAGAAGCATTCGCCACTGTTCGCGAAGCCGCCAAGCGCACCCTGGGGCAGCGGCCCTATGATGTGCAGCTGCTCGGCGGGATTGTGCAGCATCACGGGATGATTTCAGAAATGAAGACCGGCGAGGGCAAGACCCTTGTCGCAACGCTGCCTGCCTATCTCAACGCCTTGTCCGGCAAGGGCGTGCATGTGGTGACGGTCAATGACTATCTGGCGCAGCGCGATTCGGAATGGATGGGCCAGATCTATCGGTTTCTCGATATGGAAGTCGGTTGCGTCGTACCAGGCCTTGACGATGCCGGGCGACGCGCGGCCTATGCCGCTGACATCACCTATGGCACCAATAACGAGATGGGTTTTGACTATCTGCGCGACAATATGAAGTATCGTCTGGAGGAAATGGTGCAGCGCGGACACCATTTCGCCATCGTCGACGAGGTGGACAGCATCCTGATCGATGAGGCGCGCACGCCCTTGATTATCTCGGGTCCGGTCGAGGATCAGTCATCGCTCTACCTCGAGATTGACCGCTTCATTCCCGAGCTGACGGAAGCCGATTTCGAACTTGATGAAAAAGCCCGCTCGGTCAATCTGACCGAGGAAGGCAATGACCATGTCGAGCAGCTGCTGACAGAAGCTGGTCTGCTGCCCGAAACCGGCTCGCTTTACGATATCGAGAATGTATCGCTCGTTCATCACGTCAATCAGGCCCTGCGCGCCCATATCCTGTTCCAGCGCGATAAGGACTACATCGTCAAGAACGGGCGGGTTATAATCATCGACGAGTTTACCGGCCGGATGATGGAAGGGCGGCGCTATTCCGACGGGCTGCATCAGGCGTTGGAAGCCAAAGAAGGCGCCCATATCGATCCCGAAAACCAGACACTCGCCTCGATCACCTTCCAGAATTATTTCCGGCTTTACGACAAGCTTGCCGGCATGACAGGCACCGCGTCCACCGAAGCCGAGGAGTTTCAGCAGATCTATGGGCTGGAAGTCAGTGAAATCCCAACCCATGTGCCGGTACAGCGGCGCGATGAAGATGACGAGGTCTATCGTACGGCAACCGAAAAATATGACGCGGTTCTGACGATGATTGCCGATTGCAACAAACGCAATCAGCCGGTTCTCGTCGGCACGACCAGCATCGAAAAATCCGAATATCTTTCCGGACTGCTGAAGAAAAAGCACATCAAGCACAATGTGCTGAACGCCCGTTATCACGAACAGGAAGCCCAAATCATTGCACAGGCAGGCATGCCGGGTGCGGTAACGCTTGCCACGAATATGGCTGGCCGGGGTACCGATATTCAACTTGGCGGCAATCTGGAGATGCGTATTGCCGATGAAACAGCCAATATTACCGATGAAACGGCCAAGGCGGAAAAAGCAGCCGCGATAAAGGCGGCAATCGCCCATGACAGGGAAACCGTTCTGGCGGCGGGCGGGCTTTGTGTTATCGGCACCGAGCGGCATGAGAGCCGCCGCATCGATAACCAGCTGCGCGGCCGGTCCGGACGGCAAGGCGACCCGGGATTATCGAAATTCTATCTCAGCCTCGAAGATGATCTGATGCGCATCTTCGGGTCGGAACGCATGGATGGCATGCTGCGCCGGCTTGGCCTTGAGGAAGGCGAAGCCATCATCCACCCCTGGATCAACAAGGCGGTGGCGAAGGCGCAGGAAAAGGTCGAGGCACGGAATTTCGATATCCGCAAGAACCTGCTGAAATATGACGATGTGATGAACGATCAGCGCAAAGTCATTTTCGAACAGCGGATCGAGCTGATGCGCGCAGAGGACGTATCCGACGATGTAACCGAGATGCGGCATCAGACGATTTCCGACATGATCGGCGAGCATATCCCGGAAAAATCCTATGCCGAGCAATGGGACCTCGATGGCCTTGCCGAACAATGCCGCAAGATGCTGAACCTTGAATTACCGATTGCCGAATGGGGTCGGGAAGAAGGCATCGCGGATGAAGAACTTTCCGACAGAATTCGTCAGCATTCAGACAGGGCAATGGCCGAGCGGGCTGTGGCAATCGGCCCGGAACTGATGCGGCAGGTTGAAAAAGCCATCCTGCTACAGATTATCGACCAGAACTGGCGCGAACATCTGCTGCATCTTGAACATCTACGCCAGTCGATCGGGCTGCGCGGTTATGCGCAGCGCGACCCGCTACGCGAATATCAGACGGAATCCTTCACGCTGTTCGAGGCCATGCTGCACAAATTACGGCATGATGTCACAACACATCTCGCACATGTGCAGGTCAGCCAGCAACCCCCGCCCGAACCCGAACCGGTTGAAATGCATGCGCAGCATATCGACCCGCTGACCGGCGAAAATGAAGTCGATGATCGGAATATTGTCGGCGGTAATGTTTCGGTCGCCATACGGCAACCGCGGACCGAAACCACACTTGATCCCAACCGACCCGACACATGGGGCAAAGTACCGCGCAACGCGCCTTGCCCCTGCGGCAGCGGCAAGAAATACAAACAATGTCACGGCCGGCTGAATTAAGTCGGATTGCGGCGGACGCAACCTGCCCCGGCTTCCTGTATTGCTATTTATAAAAGGCCGTCAGAAATACGGTTGCGCCATCGATAGCAAATTCGCCTGCGCCGATTTTTGTAAAACCATCCGGCGCGGCATCACCGGTTGGAACAAAGCGGACTTCGTTGCCCGCAGCAGCGCCTGTTTCGAACGCCATCCAGTTGACCGGTTGTCCGCTATCTGACTTTATGCCGAAAGCACAAAGCAGGTTTCCCGACACCGCGAGTTTGTTGCTTGCGAATTGCGCAATATCCGCCAGTGATGTGTTGGCGGGAAATAAATTCAACTGATATGCCATGTCATCATCCCCGCTTTCAGGTGGCTGCGGATCAGCTCAACTGCCCGCATGATTGTGCGGCCGTCCCGCCTTCCTCATGCAGGATCTCGACAAGACGGTCATCAATCTTCACGTCGAAATCCGTCAACCCATCGTAGAGGGCAATGAACTGCGCCGCGGAATCGCCTTCCATTGTTGCGAAACGCTTATAGTCCGGCACGTCTTTCAGCCGCGTCATGATCGCGGCAACAGCCGAACCGACACCCGCATTTGCCATATTATTGCGCAGATCATTCAGGCACGGATTGACCGCGCCCAACAAAATTTTCCCGGTTTTACTTGGCGCAGCGAGCGGCTTTACCAGGCCGAACAGCTGCAGCGTGGCCTCTGGCGATTGCGCGATTTTCTTTGCCGCCGCGCCGGTTGCAAAGCCGTTGGAAATCGTCAGATCGTCGTCTTCCCCGCCTTTCCAGAATGCCCCCGCCTTGACATCATAATTCGATATCAGGCTTTTGGCTTCGCGAACCCCATTCTGATCGTAAACTGGCGGTATAACCGCATATACTTCCCGCTTATAGGCAACGCTCAACTCCACCGGCTCAGGCACCGTCGCCGACGGGCTGAAGCCGACCGCGATCGCTGTTTGCGCGCGTTCGTAAAAAGCAATCTGATTGTCGGTCTCGCACCCCGCAAGCGCAAACAACAACAAAGCGCTCAGTGAACGAATAATAATTGCCTTGCACCCGCTCATCCGCCGTCCCCTTCGCGGAAACATTTCATGAAGTCACTGTTCCCGGCCTGGCCGGCCCCGCTACGGCCAACTGCATCGCCAAATGCGATCGCGGCATCGCCGGTGGCCAGATCTTCATAGACCGCAAGATCGAACATCCCCTCCTTCTCAAGCCGGGTGCAGGAGATGACAGAAACCGCCTCGCCATCTTTTTCGACCTCAGGCACGATCGTTGCAAAACGCCGCTTGTAGCCAAGCACGGCATGCCCGCTTTGTTCCGGTGTGGACGCGGACACATCAAGGCCGACAGTCGTCTTCTGATAATAGTAGATTGTGTCAGTGCAGCCGGTCAGCATCGTGACCAGCAACAGACCTATGGCAAGCTGCCGCATTGTGCCCCCTCGCAATAACGCAGTGACGACCGGTCGGGAAATTGACGGTTATAACGCAGCGACCGGACAATCGTTTGTCCCCGCGCGACCGGGCGCATATTTGTCCATGTGTTCACGCCGACTGTCAAGCCGGTGGCCGGCGCACCCAGACTGACATGCAGGCCGACCGCACGCCCATCGACAAATTGCGGCGCGCTGGCGCCATCGGGCCAGCGGCACAATCCCCATTGACTGCTCTGCAGATCCGGGCCGGGACCCTCGTTGATTGCACGCGGCTTGTCCCCGGATTTTGCAAACAAATATGTCCGATCGGCCCAGCCAATAGTCATTGACCGGTCGACCGGATCGTTCGCCAGCACGACACCAAGTCCGGTCATCCGCAGCAGATAGGTTTGATGCGCTGTTTCAATCTGCTGACAACGGACCATGCCGCCAACCCTGCCCGCGCAGGCGGATGATGAGAGCATGATAAATGCCGCCATGAGAACCCGACCAATCATGCGAGTGTTTTAGAGCATGGCGGATCAAATGACACGACCGGCTTTTGGCAAATAGACTGGAAAATACGGTCCCGGCACCGCAATATGGCGCAAACGACACCGGTCAGCCATCGCCCGGTCAGAACGCACCATAACAGTCGAGGGAGGCACCCCAATGCCGGCACCGCAACCTTTTACCGTCAATATTCCGCAAGCCCGGCTCGATTGGATCCACCGCAGGGTGAAGGAATTCGAATGGCATGAAATGCCCGATAATGGCGGCTGGGAATTCGGTGCCAATCTCGACTATATGCGCGAACTCTGTGCCTATTGGCTGGACAGCTATGACTGGCGCGCGGCTGAACGCGCCCTCAACCGGTTTCCCCAGTTCACCGTCGAAATCGACGGGCAGCTTGTGCATTTCATTCATGAAAAGGGATCGGGCAAAAAACCCAGACCACTGATCATTTCCCATGGCTGGCCGGGTTCGGTATTCGAATTTCTGCATGTGATCGAGCCGTTGGCGCATCCTGAACGGTTTGGCGGCAATGCAGAGGATGGTTTTGACGTGATCGTTCCCTCCCTGCCCGGCTATGGTTTTTCCGGCAAGCCGGTCGCGGACGGGGTCGTCCGGCCCATCGGGCCGCGCCGGATCGCGCGCTATTTCAACAGTTTGATGACCGATGTGCTGGGCTATAACAGCTATCTTGCGCAGGGCGGCGATTGGGGCAGCATCATTTCAGGCTGGATGGGCTATGATTTCGGCGCGCCGAAGGGCAACTGCGCAGCCATTCACCTCAATATGTATGGGCTACGTTCAGCCGATGCGGTACCCGAAACAGCCGAGGAAAAGAAATTCGCGCAGGAATCGGTCGCGGTTCAGGATCGCGAAATGGGCTATTTCCGGGAACAGGCCACCAAACCCCAAACCCTCAGCTATGGCATGATGGATTCCCCCGTGGGGGCTTGCGCCTGGATCGTGGAAAAATTCAATGGCTGGTCCGATACCGATGGCGACGATATCGAATCCGCCTACAGCAAGGATCAGTTGCTGACCAATGTGATGATCTACCTCACGACACGCAGCTTCAACACCGCGACCTGGCTCTATCGCGGCCTGTTCGATGACGCAGATTTCGGGATCGGGCCGGGCGAACGGGTCCGGGTACCTGTCGGGGTTGCCAACTTCCCCAAGGATTTTCTGGGCTGGCCGCCGCGCAGCCTGGCGGAAAAGACCTATAATATCACCCACTGGACGGATATGGGGGAAGGTGGCCATTTCGCGGCCCTCGAACGGCCGGAGAAATTTGTTGACGATATTCGGCTGTTCGCCCGCTCGCTTGAGTTTTAGAGGCGTCTTGCGCCTGCCCTTGGCCCTGAATCCTGATCCTGCATGAACCCCGAGCCTGAGCCCCCGGCGATGAATACTGCCCAGCCTGTGCTGTTGCTTGAGGGGGTCTGCAAGGCTTATGGCGAATTGCGCGCGCTCGATTCGGTAAGCTTCCGGATCGAACCGGGCCAGTTCGTCGCCCTGCTGGGCGAGAACGGGGCGGGCAAGACGACATTGTTTCAGATACTGACCGGACTTTACACGGCCGACCATGGCAGGATCGAGATTTCCGGCCTGCCGCTTGGCCGCGGCAACAGCCAGATCAGAGAACAGATCGGCGCAATATTCCAGGCATCGACAATTGACGCCGAACGCTCTGCCTGGGCGAATTTGCTGTTCCACGCGCAACTGTTCGGGCTATCGCGCCGGGCAGCACGCCATCGTATCGACGCCCTTGCCGCACAGTTCGGTTTTACCGACAAGCTTCGCCAGCCGATGCGGACATTAAGCGGCGGCATGCGCCGGCGGGTGGAGCTTGCGCGCGCGCTCATCAATGAGCCCGCGCTCCTGCTCATGGATGAACCAACCGTCGGGCTTGATCCCGTCGCCCGGCGGCAATTATGCGCCGAGGTACGGCAGCGTTGCGCGACAGGAACTGTCGCCGCGCTCTGGGCAACGCATCTGGTCGATGAAGCTGAAACCGCGGACCAGCTGCTCATATTGCACCGGGGCAGGCTGATTGCCGCCGATACGCCGCAAAAGCTGATCGCGCGTTATGGTGTCGCGGACCTGACCGCGCTTTTTCTTCAACTCACCGAAAAAAGCAAATAACGCTGCAAAGCTGCGCACAAATGGCGTCAGGCCAGGGACAACAGGGTGTCAGGGGCGATCTTATGCGACAATTCACCGATCATTTGCGACAGATGCCGCTGTAACCGGGCAAAGCCGCGATGTTTCAGAATGCGGTCCTCATCCATATAGAGTGCGCGGTTGATCTCGATCTGCACCGCATGCTGCTTGAGCTGCGGCCGCCCATAGTGATCGGTGATGAAACCGCCCGCATAAGGATTGTTATGCACCACGACATAACCCAGCCCGGTCAGGATTTCAGATATGATCGCGGTGATTTCGCCGCTGCAGGAGGTGCCATACCGGTCGCCGAGAATGATTTCCGGCTTGCGACCATCTTTACCCACCGCATAGACACTTTGTGAGGGCATGGAATGGCAATCGATCAGCAACGCACAACCGAACTGCCGGTGGGTGCGGGCCAAAAGCTGCTCCAATGCCGCATGATAGGGGCGATAATAGGCCTCGATCCGGGCGGCCGCCTCGGCGAATGACAGCTTGTCGCGGTAAATCGGCTTGCCATCGCTGACGACCCGCGCAATCGTGCCAAGCCCACCGGCAACCCGCATCGAGCGGGTGTTGACATGGGCGGGCAGTGGCTCGGC
>CALAQW010000056.1 GCA_937888955.1 uncultured Alphaproteobacteria bacterium
AGCAGCTATCGTCATATGTCCGATCTACATATGACGATAGCTGCTGTAAATCCACCCCGTCTTGCGGCGCTTTGGCTCTGCCGCTGTTTACGAATCTGGTCGCGTTTTTCGTGCAGGATTGACGCCATCTGGTCAGGTACGGGTTCGACAACCGTTGCCTGGGCAGCCGATCTCAACCGTTCGTTCTCAAGTCGCATAGCTTCGGCACGAAGAGCCTCTGTGGCGTCTTCCGCCAGTACTTTGGCAATTTGCAGTCGTCTTTGCTGTCCTAACCCGCCATCAATATATTCCCACAGTTCCTCATCCGAAATGTAGGTTGTGAAGTCATGGGGCATTCAAACGCTCCAGTCAGGTCAAATTGATTCTTGGCGAAATGTTGGTTGGCAGCAGTATTTTAATCCGTAGGAGGAATTTAATATTATTTTTGTGCCGCGTTTGTAGCATAACAAATGACTGGCGAAAATGTTTCGCTGATCACATTGTGTAATAGCACGGTTTATGGTGGGTCGGCATAGGACTGGAAATAGGATTGGAAAAATCCGCGCTTTGATGGAACCGTTTTCGCCCCTGTGTGGTTGGGTTCATATTCGATCACGTACAGGAGGCTTTCATGAACTGGGAACAGGTACAGGGTAAATGGCGTCAGTTTGTCGGTTCTGCGAAACAGCAATGGGGCAAACTGACCGATGACGACCTTGATGTTATTGATGGTGAGCGGGAAAAGCTGGTCGGTAAAATTCAGGAGCGGTACGGTATCGCCAAGGATGAAGCAGAAGCCGAAGTGGATAAATGGTCGACAGGATTGTAATTTAACAGGAGAGTTTAACCGATGGATATCCTTCGGATCATTCTTGCGATCCTGATTCCACCGCTTGGCGTTTTTCTACAGGTGGGTATCGGCGGCCATTTCTGGCTTAACATTCTGCTCACGCTGTTTGGCTATGTGCCGGGAATTATCCATGCCATTTGGGTAATTCTGTCACGCTAGAAAGATGAGCGAGCTGAGCGTATTGCGCTGGATTGCCGCACTTACCGGGATAAGTGCGGCAATCATGGTATCGCTGCATCTTTCGCAGAAATTCACAGCATGGGGCTTTGTAATCTTCACCCTCTCTTCGATTACCTGGACGGTAGCCGGATGGATGGAGGATGAACCCAGCCTGATGACGCAAAACATCGTCCTGACCATTATCAATCTGGTGGGAATTTATCGCTGGTTCGACTTTGGGAGAAACTAGGCTAACCCCGTTCGGCGCCGTTCCCCGAAATGGCAAGGTGCAGGCTATTATATGCCTCGCGACAGGCAGGAGTTGAGTGTGAACCCCCCTAAAACAGTCAGAGACAACGCATCGCGCTTGCGTCGGCTCAATTTTCTGAGCGATTTGCTGGATACCCGTTTTGCCGTGCCGGGCACAAAATGGCGGTTTGGGTTGGACGGTCTGCTTGGGCTATTGCCTGTTGTGGGCGACAGTATCAGCTGGATCATCTCTGCGTATATGTTAGGGGAGGCGGCCAGCGCCGGTGTTCGGAAACGGACTCTCATACGCATGTTCTGGAATATTACAGTCGATTATGTGGTGGGGCTTATTCCACTTGTGGGGGATATATTCGATTTCGCCTTCAAGGCAAACCGAAGAAACCTCGAACTAATCAACCGGGATCTGCTTTCCGGAAATAAAAATAATTCCCCTACTGATAAATAATTCCAGATAGACCGGAACCATTTCAGCTCGGCCATGTTTCTCCATGTATCGGCGAGGCGATAAGGCGCCTCTAACGGAAATGGAGATATTCAGATGCCTAAGATTGCAAATGCTTGCAATGCAGCAATTGCGTTCATGTTGCTCGGTGGTTCGGCGGCGGTCGCCGATACCCATATGGAGAACCATTCCGGCAAGGATGCCAAGAACGGCAGGGTCAATGTGATCTCGGCAGGTCAAACTTTGGGAGCGGATATCTTCGATCGGCAGGGCAATGATCTCGGCGATATCGAGTATGTGTTGGTCGACACTTTGAATAATGATGTTCGCTATATCATCGTCGAGCGCGAGATGGATGATGCCGAGGAAGCGCTTGTCCCCCTACCCTGGAAAGCGCTGACGAAGTATTACAAAGATGGCGATCTGCGAATTGAGGTTGATGCTAAAAAGCTCAAGCAGGCGCGCACGGTGAAAGAAGACGAACTTGATACAATCCTCGCGCCGACAATCGTGACTTCGGTCTATAACTTCTGGGTCCCCGCCGAGGAAAAGTCGAAGAAAAAGTCAGGCAAGGATAACGGTACATTCCTCATATTCCGTCAGGGCGTTGCCTCGACGGTAATTGCTGCAATGCAAAGCTATACGAAAATCGAAGGTAGCGATGTTTTTGACAGGAATGGCGATGAAATCGGTGAAATCAACGATCTGGTGATCCGGAAATCCGACGGTGATATCGCCTTTGCGACAGTGGCGCATGGCGGTTTCCTCGGGGTTGGAGATAAACATACACCGGTTCCCCTGGGCGCATTTGTCTACAATACCGATCTGGAAGGATTTCAGATCGGTATGGGCAAAAAAGAATTCGCCGAGCTGGAATCGTTTGACGACGAGGCGGTGCCATCGAGAATTCGCGAACGTGATCTCGAAGAGCTGCGGGGAAAATTCAAGGCGCCAAAATAAGCGGGCTGTACAAGACGGGTCGGCGAGAGCCGGCCCGTTTGCTCTCGGTCGCAGGTTGCCCGCCGCGCAGTTTATTGCCTGCGCCTGTTAGCAGTGAATTCTTACTGACAGGAGGCTTTCATGAGCAAGAATGCGAAGAAAAATGCCGGCAGGAATAAAACGGGCGTGAGCCCTGAGCGGAAGAGCAAGACAAACAGCGCCAGTTCTTACGATGGAAAAACGCGTCAGGGCGCAGGGGGCGAAACCCATCAGATTACGGCAAATCATGAAACAACTTTGACATCGCAACAAGGTGTCCCGATTGCCGATGATCAAAATTCCCTGAAAGCGGGCATGCGCGGTCCGACTTTGATGGAAGATCACTTGATGAGGGAGAAGATCTTCCACTTTGATCATGAGCGGATTCCGGAGAGAGTCGTACATGCGCGTGGTTATGGTGCGCGCGGCTATTTTGAGCTGACAAACCCTATTCCTGAATTCAGCCGCGCGGATTTGTTTCAGCGCAAAGGCGAGAAAACGCCTGTATTCTGCCGGTTTTCCACGGTTGCAGGGTCGAAAGGGTCCCCCGACCTTGCGCGTGACGTGCGCGGGTTTGCCGTTAAATTCTACACCAATGAGGGTAATTGGGATCTGGTCGGCAACAATATACCGGTGTTTTTTATACAGGATGCGATCAAATTTCCTGATCTCATTCATTCTGTCAAACCGGCCCCTGATCGTGGGTTTCCCCAGGCCCAAAGTGCACATGACAATTTCTGGGATTTTATCTCGCTCATGCCTGAATCCATCCATATGGCGTTATGGGTGATGTCCGACCGGGCTATTCCGCGTTCCTTTCGGTTCATGGAGGGATTTGGCGTGCACACCTTTCGCCTGGTGAACAAGAAGGGGGAATCGCATTTCGTCAAGTTCCATTGGAAACCAAAGCAGGGGCTGCAATCGGTAGTCTGGGATGAGGCGGTCAAGATAAATGGTGCCGATCCCGATTTTCACAGGCGTGATCTATGGGCGGCAATCGAGAGCGGCGATTACCCGGAATGGGAATTGGGCGTGCAGGTCTTTGACGATACTTTCGCGGAAAATTTCGAATTTGACGTGCTTGACCCGACCAAGCTAATTCCAGAAGAGCAGGTGCCGGTCCGGAAAATCGGGCGGATGGTATTGGACAATAACGTCGATAATTTCTTTGCTGAAACAGAGCAGGTTGCATTCTGCACACAGAATATTGTGCCTGGAATCGACTTTTCAAACGATCCGCTTCTGCAAGGGCGAAACTTCTCCTATCTCGATACGCAGCTAAAGCGGCTGGGAAGTCCCAACTTTACGCATATCCCGGTGAATGCGCCGAGATGCCCGATCCGCCATTTCCAGCAAGATGGTCATATGGCGATGAAGAACCCCACAGGCCGTGCCAATTACGAACCCAATAGCTGGGGTGAAGGTGCTGGCCCCAGGGAAAATCCGGATAGCGGTTTTATCAGTTATGGCACACAAATTGAGGGCGAAAAAGTTCGTGCCAGACCCGAAAGTTTCGATGATCACTACAGCCAGGCACGGCAATTCTATGTCAGTCAGACAAAGACGGAGCAGCGTCATATCGTTGATGCATTTGTGTTCGAGCTGTCAAAAGTACAGCGGATGGAGATACGTGAGCGGGTTGTCTCTCACTTGCGCAATGTAGACCGCAAGCTCGCTGCCGATGTCGCAAAGCGATTGGGTATCGACAAATTGCCCAAGGCGGCCAAACCTGCGCGACAGCCGCTCGATGACCTGCCGGCGTCCGATGCGCTCAGTATTCTGAAAAATTCACCCGATGATTTCGCCGGCCGGAAACTTGGTATTTATGTCACAGAAGGTGGCGATGCGGCGATCGTCGAGGCGTTGGAGAAAGCCACTAAGAAGAAAGGTATGATGAGTGAGATCATTGCGCCTTTCGTCGCGGGCGTGACACTTTCTGATGGTAAATTGAAACAAGCGGACCAGGTGATCAACGGTGCGCCTTCTGTATTATACGATTTCATCGCAATCGTTTTCGGGGAAGAAAATGCCGCCGATCTCGCGAATGATAAGGCAAGTCGCGATTTTATCGACGATGCATGGGCGCACAGTAAATTTATCGGTTACACACAACCTGCCGAACCATTGTTGGAAGCCGTCGGTCTGACCGGGAAAGGCTGTCCCGGGCTTGTCAGAATTGGCGCCGGGAAAGATGCTGCTACGCTGCTTTCAGACGCGCACGGACTACGTTGCTGGAGCCGCTTCGAATAGATCTGCGTTGGCGTTTGCGGAAATTTTCGCGGCCGGTTGTCGTTATCTACCGGTCGCGTTTATTCATGCACCTCGAAGCCTTCGAAAAAATTGCCTGCGGGCAGATACCGGTCATCGACATGCAATGACAAGACATCGGAACTATTCCGCCAGTCTGGCGTTTTACCTAAGCGCTATCGGGCGCAAGGGGTAATTGAAGGGAGATGCAGCATGCTTTACTGGGCAGTCATTTTTTTCATCGGCGCGCTTGTTGCCGGTGTATTGGGATTTGGTGGAATTGCCGGTACCATGGCAGGAATTGCCGAAATACTCTTCATCATTTTCCTCATCCTGTTTATCGGGTCGCTGTTCTTCGGCTTTCGCGGCCGGAAGCCGCGGCAGCCGTGAGCAGGCCGCTTAGGGCTCTCACGTTTCAGGGCGTGAGAGCCCTAGCATAGTGAGGGAAACAGCAGCATTTATCATGCAAGTGGAATGCATTCACTGTCGCGCACAGGATTTTCCGCTTGGTTGATAAAGTCGGCGCGGAAAATATTCTTTTCCGCGGGCCTGATTGATCTCTGCCAGGACTTCGTGACAGAAAAAATACCCCGGCTTGTTGCCGGGGTACGCATTTTCAGGGGCAGCTGTTCGCGCAGCTGGAACAGCCTGGCTGTAATCCGGAGCGGTAGCTGCGTGGCTATTTAATCGGCGGCTTCCTCAATCCGTTCGCCTGCGGATTGAATGTCCTCTCCCGCGCCTTCGATCGTGTTGCATGCGGCTGCAAGCAGTCCCGCAAACGATAGGATCATCAGGTTGCGTAAAATTCTGAGCATGATTCCTCGCATATCTGTTGTCACAGCAAAATAACACCTCATATGCGAAGTTGGTTCCGTCAAACCCCGTATCCGCGAATGACAGGGGTCAAGCGATTGTCTTTGTGCAGTGGGTGGTCGTGGGAACCATTTTCTACCTTGCTTGTTTGGCTCCTGTCATTCGTCAGAAAAGGAGTATGCCATGACTTTCGAACTCAAGCAGTTGCCTTTCAAACGCGATGCGTTGGCTCCGCATATTTCCGCCCGGACGATCGACTATCATCATGGCAAACATCACGCCGGCTATGTCGACAAGCTTAACGATCTGATTTCCGATACGAATTATGCGGATGCAACGCTCGAAGAGATCATCCTCAATTCTTTCGATCAGGATGATGAGCGGGAAATCTTCAACAACGCGGCGCAGGTTTGGAATCATAATTTTTTCTGGGACAGCCTGACGCCCGATGGCGGGGGGGCTCCGGAAGGCGAGTTGGCGCGCCTAATCGAGCGGGATTTCGGGTCCTATGATGCGTTCAAGGATGCGTTTGAGGAAGCCGGAACCGGCGAGTTCGGTTCTGGCTGGGTCTGGCTTGTTATCGAAGCAGGCAAGTTGAAAACCGTATCAACGACTGACGCCAAACTGCCCCTTCTGTATGGTCAGCAGCCGTTGATCTGTTGTGATGTGTGGGAGCATGCCTACTATCTTGACTATCAGAATGAGCGAAAGTCGTTTCTGACAGCGTTTCTGGATAATCTGCTCAATTGGGGACATGCCGCCGAGCGGCTGTCGGTGCAGGGGGAGGGGTCGACGACCGCGGCACGTCGATATCAGGATGCTCAGTCTGATTTTGCTCAGTCCGGTGGCGTCAAAAAGAATGCGCGGGAGGCTGCCGATGCCCTCGATGGGGAAGAGGGGGAAGAGCTGCGTGAAGCTCAAGAGAACACGGCAAACCGATCCTGATATCCCCTTTTCTGCCATCCGTCTACAGAATGGTGCCATCTTATAATGATTTCTGCTGATGGAGATTTTCTGTAGGCAGGTTTTCTATAGGTAGGACAGTAAACGCCTCTCGCCATCTTTGCATGGTCAGAGGCGTTTGCTTTTTTTGCCAAATTGCGGCCGGCCATGCCTGCCCGCGTCGGCCGCATAATTCAGGAAATGTGATTTCGGATGCCGTGCGGACGGCATCTGGGCAATGCGAACGCCATCCGTGAATTTTTTGGCAGCCCGGGCTTGATCAGGCGGAACCAATTCCGGCTTTCACGGGTTTACGTATCGAGCTTGTAAAGTTTTCTCAACGCCGGGAACCGGAAGTTTCCAATAGTTGGGGAGCGTGTCTTTGATTGAGGGAAAGTGAATTATGAAACCTGCATTCGTGATACTTGCCGGTGGTCTGGCGGTGGCTGGTTGTCAGTCGACCAGTCATGTGCCCTCGCTACGTGCAGCAGCGGTTTCGCCACAGGCGATTTTCCCTGGGGGGCAGGTCGATATCAGCTACGGGTTGCAATATGAAGGCGCCTGGAGTGACATCGAAAGTATCGAACTCAAAGGTTTGCCCGATAATACACTGGCGGCCGGAACCCAGACCGACATGCCGAAACCGTCGTCTGACAAGCGGGCGACAACGGCGCCATTGCTTGTTCAAGAACCGGCCGCAGACGGGCTATATAACCTGTCAATCAGCGTGACCTACAATGGCGGACGCGAGGTCACATTGCCTGTCGGTCAGTTGCGTATCAATGATGCCCCCTCGGAAATTGAATTCGCTCAGTTCGAGCCGGGCAGTCACCGGGTGAGCGAGTGCAATAATGTAATCAAGGGGCAGTTCAAATATGCCGTCTCTGACGCAAATGGTGCCAATGATTTCAAGAATCCGCGCTTGTTTTTGTTGAGCGCGGAACCGCAAACACAGGTTGCTCTGCTATTTGCGCAGGATAACTTCACATCTGTTCGCGGGCAGCCGGCACTGGCATTGAATGAGCCGACGAAGAGTGATGCGACAAAAGAACTTGTTTCCACGCAGATGTCCATCAATTGCGATGGCCCGGCGCCGGTCAAATGGACGTGGCAAGTCGAAGGCGTCAGCCAGTTTGGTAATGCGGGCACACCGGTGCGGATTGGTAGCGAACCGGTACAATATTTCGCAGGTGAGTGAGCAGGCGCATGCCGGATGAAGAGCATCTAACAGAAGAAGTGGATCCGCTTGAGGCGCGGGAACATTTGCAAGATCAGGCTGATCATGGTTTGCCGGTCCCGCTGGTTCCTGCCGATGAGCCGGCAGTCGGACCGGTTACGCCGACGGCCTGGCGTCTTCTGGGGCTTGTCCTGTTCGCCGGCTTTCTTCTCCTGCTGCTTTTCCTTTAAAAAATTGGCGAGATAGCGCCTGGAGCTTACGCGTCACAAATCAGCAAGAGACGAAAGCGCCCTGGCTGCATGAATGAACCGAGGGCGGTGCCGATAAATTGCATCGCCCTCGGAAAATTTTGTCGCTGGATTAATGGTCTAACTTGGTTGCAGGCTTGCGAAATTGACGGTGAAGCCGGGGTTCTGGTTGCTGTACCAGGTCCAGCCTGCATTGATTTTCCAGTACATGCCCGGCGAGCACGAGCTGCCCCAGAAGCGCGCGCCTTGCCAGCCGAAATTACCCGGCACGTAGACATTGCCCGACTGCAGTGTCGTTGTCTGCCAGGCTGCCATGGAATTCACATCGAGCGAGCCGCTGGAGGCGCCGGTCAGGCTGCCGACATGGCCCCATGTGCTGAATGCGTGTTTCCATTGGTCCGAGACGTTGGAGCCGTCGCAGGGGCTTGTCATCCACCACATGGCACCGAGATTGTTGCCTGAGCTGACGCTTTTCACATCCCAACTCGATACGCTGTTGGAAAATGACTGGTCGAAATTCCAGATCTGATAACCGCCGGTCGGGCTCTTATAGCTGATCGGTATGGTCATGGAGCCAGACCAGCTGCCCGATCCGCTGCTTGGATCAAAATCGATTTTTGTGAATGGCGACGGCGCATTCAACGTACCGGTGAGATAGGTATTGCCAAAGCCACGGTCGCAATCATCATTGGAATAGAGCGTACCCGCCGACAGGTTGAGCGCACCTCCGACATACAGGATCTGCTTGTTCTCACTTGCCGACTGAAACAGAAAGCCCCAGATCGTCCAGGTGAAGTCGGCAGACCCCGCCCCCTTGTTCGATTTGCCGCCCTGAGAGTAGGTGAACGGAATATTCGATGTGAAGGACGTCAGAATATATTTCAGTCCGGTCGGGGGTTGCGGTTCGGTATCCTGGGGCAAGCTGCCTTCCATGGCATGCTCCACCGCCAGCTTGAAACTGTCCACCGCCTCGGGCGACACGAAGACCTTGCCCAATGCTTCGAAATCCGTGCAGTCGCAATCCATGGGGTGCTCAGGCGGCGGCGTGCGACCCGCCTTATCAGCTGCCGCGCTGTTGGCTTCCGCTTCGTCCGTACCCCCCATTGTCGCTGTATATTGCAAGGCCCTGACGAAATGATGCGGGGCACCATCTTCGCGAAGCCGGCTTCTGATCAGAAGCGCGGCGGGCGGAACGATCGGTGTGATGGCGAAGCGCGCCGAAACCGTTTCCATATGTGTGCTGTTGGGGCAAAGCAGAAGAACCGCGGATCGGGTTGTATCCGTTGCGTCAAGCCATGCGGCGATTTCGTCGGGTGAATGCAGCCGGCAATCCGCAATGACGAGCAGCTTGTCCTTCGCGCTTGACGGATCGCCGTTTGCAACCCCAGGTTGAAGGTGAAAGAGGTAAGAGACCGGGTGTGCCAACATGCCGGTGCCGGCAACAAAGATAGAATCTTGTATCATAAAATCCCCCAAATTGTCAGGCTTCCTGTCAAAACTTGTTGGTTGATAGGAAGTTTTATCGATAACACAAAAAAAGTATCAATAATATTACATATTTGTCACGAGCTGTTTGCTGCCCAAGCTGTATAGTAAATAGTTAATGAGGTAAATTTGCCACTATTTTTGAATTGCCATATTTGTTACTTAAAAATAGGATGGAGACGTCATAGCGTTGCAAGTTATGCCTGATTGGGGGGTGGCATGATCGACAGAAGTCTATTTCATCGGACGCGCATAAAGGCGACCTTGTGTCACCGGAGCGGGCGGATTTTTCTACTTTTAGTAAGTATGTGTTCGCTGGCCGCAGTTGTTGGTACAGGGTTGCCGTTGGTAACTGCGGCGGCAAAAGCATCCGCGAATATGTCCTATGTGCCGTCATCGCCTGTCGGCAATGTCGCGGGCGAGTTTTCCGTGAATGGCAACGGCTCCGCCGTACATGCTGTTTCTATCGAGGTTCCTCCGGGTACGAACGGCCTCGCGCCAAATTTGTCCGTGACCTATGACAGTCACAGGGGCAATGGCTATCTGGGGATGGGATGGGCCCTGAACGGGTTGTCGGCGATCACCCGCTGCGGTGCGAACTACCGGACCGATGGCTATAAGGCAGGGGTCGATTATTCCGCGCGCGACCGGTTCTGTCTGGACGGGCGGCAGCTGATCGCGGTGAGCGGCACCTATGGCGGGGACGGGACCGTCTATCATACCGAGCAGGAAACCTGGACGCTGCTGACATCGCATGGCAATTGCGGCGGCGGGCCGTGCTATTTCTCGGCCACCGATAAGGATGGCAATGCACTTAGCTTCGGGGCAACGACCGGGCAGGGCGGGTCGCGCATACTTGCCGCAGGGCGGACCGACGGTGCGGTGCGTACCTGGGCAATTGACCGATTTACCGATCTCAACGGCAATGCGACCAGCGTGTCATATTTCGCGGATGCAAGCAGCGGCGAATATTACCCCACAAGCGTCGACTATACGCGCAATGACGCACAATCCCTGTCCGCGCAGCGGTCGGTTCGCTTTGCCTATGCGCAGCGGCCCGATCCGGTGCGTCGCTATCTTGGCGGGTCTCAGATCTCGCTGACCAAGCGGATGACCGGGATCACCACCCATGTGGTCGTCGATGGGCAGGATCAGACGATCCTGACCTATAATTTTGCCTATGAACAAAGCAGCTGGACAAAACGCAGCCGGTTGACTTCCATCACCCTGTGCGATGCGGCGGGTATATGTTTCCCCCCGACCCGCTTCAGCTGGCAGACGGAAACTGGCAATTTCCAGCCCAGCACCAGCCAGCTTCCCGGTCCGACATATGTCATCCTGGATTCGAAGCTTTATGCCTTTGGCGTCTTGATGGATTTCAACGGGGACGGGATTGCCGACTATTCCAAGGCGACGGAATTTCTGACCGGCGGTAGTCCGACCCAGGATCTGAAGATTTATCTGGGGAGGACAGACGGCAGTTTTGCAGATGCGGGCTATTCGCTGCCCGGGCCGCTCTATCAGGTGACCGCGCAAAATGTGGTGCGCACCGGCACCCTGCAGGACATTAACGGCGACGGGATTCTGGATTTTTCAAAGGCCCTGCGAAACGAGGATTCCGGACAAAGCGATTTCACCGTTTATCTGGGGTCGGCACAGGGCTTCACTGCCCAGCCGGGGTATCAGCTGCCTGGTCAGCTCTTCTGGCAGATCAACGGGCAGACCCTGGATAGCGGTATCCTTCAGGACCTCAATGGCGATGGTCTGCCCGACTATTCGCGCGCGACGGTATTGGCGGCGACCGGCGAGCAGATCCTCGAAATCTACAAAAACACAGGCTCCGGTTTTGTCAGTACGGGGACATCGCTGCCCGGTCCGGTCTATACAATTTCCGGCACAACGGAACTGGAAACCGGGCTTGTCCGCGATATTAACGGCGACGGTATTGCCGATTATTCGCCGGCGACCGTCAATGCGGATAACGGGCAGTCAGATTTGAAGGTGTATCTGGGACAGACGCCTGATTTTACCTACAGCTACGCATTCGATTTACCGGGTCAGATGCTGTGGCAAGTAAATGGGCAGATCCTCGATTCCGGTGTGCTTGTCGACGTCAACGGGGACGGAATCGCCGATTATTCCCGTGCAACGCGCCTGGAATCAACCGGTGAGCAACTGCTTGATCTTTATCTTGGAACTGGCAACGGATTTGTCGATGCGGGCTATGATTTGCCGGGGCCAACCTATTCGATCCTAAACAACACCTCCTATACGCAAGGTCTGCTGACCAACTGGAATCAGGATGGAACCACCCGCTATTCGCGGGCGACGGAATGGGTCGGCAGCGGGACCAGCGACCTGACCGTCTATCTTGGTAGCGGCACAGGATTTGTTGCGGCGGGTTATGATCTGCCAAAGGCGATGTTTCGCGTACTCGATACGGGTACCTACGCCAATGCGGTTTATCAGGATATCAATGGCGACGGGCTGACGGATTTCGTCGATTCAGTCTGTGTCATGCAGGCTGGCGGCGTGCTGACGAATTGCAGTCTGGGGGTTTCATTGGCGGCAGGGCCGTTTTCGGATCTGCTGTCGACAATCACCAACGGCTTTGATGGCAGCACGGAAATTAGCTACGCGCCGCTGACCTCGGATATCTATACGGCGGCGTCAGGCGTCCAGTATCCCATGCGTGAGGCGTCGGGTGCCTATATCGCGGTCAGCGACTATACGAATTCCGACGGGCGCGGCAATAGTTACGGCTATGGCATGTCATATGCGGGTGCGCTGTCTGATGTGCTGGGATATGGCTGGATCGGCTTTGCCTCGGTTACGAAAGTTCAGCAGGCGGATGGGCGAAAATCCGTCGCCGATTACGACCAGACATATCCCTATTACGGGCTTGTCACGAGCAGTGAGACGCGGAATGCCAATGGTGATTTGCTGATCGGCACAACGTTTCAATATGTCGATGTTTCGCCGCAGAACCTGCAGAATCTCAAGATACATCAACCGCTGCGCAGTAATGAAACGATCACGCATTACACAAGTAACAATCCCGTCTACTCTCTGGAGAAAGCGTATGATTATGACGGCTATGGCAACATAACGATCACCTCGGACCTTGGGGATCCGAAGACAACAGACGATGACTTCTACAAATGCGTGCGCTATCTGAACGATACGGGGACCGGGCGATATGGTTATCCGTTACAGGACAAGGTGACGCGCACCAGGCAATCCTGTCAGGCATTTGTCGCAGCGCCCGACCCATCAGGAATCGTGTGGGATCCCGCAACCGATTTACGCTGGTCCAAGACCGAATATGATTCGCGCATGAACCCGTTGCGCAAGTTTGTATATGACAATACGCATTCGGATTTTCTGACGACGAGCTACAGCTACGATCCGTTCGGCAATATGTTGAGCGCGACCAGCCCGGCGGGTGCCACGACAAGTTTTAGCTATGATGCCACCTATCACAGCTTCCTGACGACCACGACGACGCCCACGTTGCAGCGCGGCGGGGCCGATTATCAGATGACGTCGCGCACAAGTTTTGAGCCTGGCTTTGGCATGCTGGTCCAGACAGTGGATGCGAACGGGGTTGAGAAATCCCAGGATATTGACGGTTTTGGCCGTCCGGTCACCGTTTACGGTCCGGATCCGCAAGGTGCCAAGACCGCCCTGACAACAACAGTCTGGGGTGAAGGTTCGGGCGCGTATTATCTTGAAACCCGGCAGCGCCCCGGTTGGGGTGTCAGCGATCCAAGCGACTGGTATTGGGAACGCGATTTTGTCGACGGGCTGGGCCGCGACTACATGCAGCAGAAATTCGGCGTCAAGTCGGGTAATCCGGCGACCATCGAAACACAGATCGTGTTTGACGATGTCGGGCGGACATATCAGAAGTCCGCACCTTATTACAGCGGCGATCCGGTGCCGTTCACCACCATGCTGTATGATGATTATAACCGCCCGACGGATGTAACGAGCCCGCCGGGCGCGTCGAGAAGGACGACCATGATCAAGGCGGGTTATAGCTACTCGCGCGCGTA
>CALAQW010000057.1 GCA_937888955.1 uncultured Alphaproteobacteria bacterium
CCGGTTGGCCTGACGAACCGGGCGTGTCGCGTTCCCAATCCTTGAATGGAACTTTATCTCCGTCCAACAAGGCATTGATAAAATTGTTATATTGCGATTCGTTAAGAGGGCAGTTGATATAGTCTTTGCCGTCTCCGTCGCCGCTTGATTTATCATAACGTGACTGAAACCAGGCTTTATCGAAATCAATGCTGTCAGTGTAGATGACCGGTGCAATCGCGTCGAAAAAAGCCAGTGCCGTTTCTTCGGTCAACGCACCGATCCGGGCGGCGAGGGCGTCAGACGTCAAAGGGCCGGTGGCAATGATCACATCCTGCCAGTCTGCGGGCGGGATGGCGTCAACCGCTTCGCGGCTGATGGTGACATTCGGCAGGCTTTCAAGTGTTGCCTGAATTTCAGCGGAGAAGCCATGCCGGTCCACAGCCAGGGCGGTACCTGCCGGAAGCCTGTGCCGGTCGGCGGCCTGCATGATCAGCGAGCCGGCGCGCCGCATCTCCTCATGCAGCAACCCCACGGCATTGGTTTGATGGTCATCCGATCGCAGCGAGTTCGAGCAGACCAGCTCGGCGAGTTGATCGGTTTCATGCGCCGCTGTCTTTTGGGCTGGCCGCATTTCGTGCAGGACGACCGAAAGCCCCGCGCGTGCGGCCTGCCATGCCGCTTCGCAACCGGCGAGGCCCCCGCCAATGACATGCAGGGGGTGCGATAGACTCGGCTCGGACATAAGAATTTCCTGCGATCAAAGATATAATGGGTGGTTGTTCTTAACCCATTGTTAAGGTTGAACAGATAGTTAATTCAACCTGTGGATAAATTTGTGAATAAAGCGGGGATGTTCTGGTGAAAACCGCACTGGAACCGGGGAATCAGGCGCTGTTGGATTACTGGTACACAATCCGGGATGATGCGGTTGTGCCCGATCGCGCCGCATTCAAGCCCGCTGATGTCCGCCATTTACTGCCGCATTTGATGCTGCTTGAGTATCGCGGGCACGGTGCGCTGATATACCGGCTGATCGGAAATGCCATTGTGGATAAACTGGGCACCGATTTCACGGGGCTTTGTCACCTCGATATTGTGCCGCAAACCCGCCGTTTGCAGACCGCTGCGCGCTATCGCGACATTCTGGCAATCCCGTGCGGGATGAGTGTGCATCGCGCGCTCCGCACGAAATATGGCGCAGCGGTTGTGCTGGAATGTCTTTATCTGCCATTGCGTGACCGGCGTGGGGCCATCACGCAGCTGATTGGTTCGGCCAATGTCATACGCGCATATGACAGGCAGACTGAACGGGCCTGCTCGCGCGAACAATTGCACAAGATTTCCTTTATCGATCTTGGAGCCGGGACACCGGCGATCACGCCGCAACCCATTGCTGCCGCTTGAGGCTTCCTCGCGGATGCGACCCGGAATCAAGTCTTCGGGGAAATGCTGCCATCTCAAGCTTGTTGCTGGCTGGGGGACCTGGATTCGAACCAGGGCTGCTCGGGTCAGAGCCGAGAGTTCTACCGCTAAACTATCCCCCAATCGCTGCCGCGCTTTTGTCAAAACCGTGGCGTGGAGAGCGTGGAAACTAGTAATCTGAACCCCATTATGTCAACTCGTGATTGCTAATTGGTTGACATTACAGGTGCAGGCCAAGTGCGCGGTGACGGCGCATGCATTTTTTGCTATGCTCATTTCAATCGAAATTAGGAGCGGTGCCGCGAATCGAACCCGAAAGTGAGAGGGCCGGACCGTAGAAAATTGCGTGCAAAAAAACAGCCGCAGGTTCGAAAATGCGGGTTTCTGACGCCTATCTGCGTCCGGTGAATCACCGCCCGCAGATATATAGCGCGCTGGACCTTGGAACCAATAACTGCCGGCTGCTCGTCGCGCGCCCGACCCGGCGCGGGTTCCGGGTCGTGGATGCCTTTTCCCGGATCGTGCGTCTCGGGGAGGGGTTGGGGCAAACAGGCCGTTTGTCGGATGCCGCGATGGACCGCGCGATTTCGGCGCTGCGGGTATGCGCGCGCAAGATGCGCCGGCACCGTGTTTCGCGGACCCTTAATGTTGCGACAGAAGCCTGCCGTCTGGCGGAAAATGGCGATGCCTTCATCGCGCGGGTGCGGGCCGAGACCGGCATTGAACTGACGGTTATCAGCACGCGCGAGGAAGCGAATTTTGCCGTCGCTGGCTGCTTGCCCCTGCTGGATTCGCAATGCGGCAATGCGCTGGTATTCGACGTTGGCGGCGGCAGTACCGAGCTTATCTGGCTCGATCTGGCGAATGTGCGCGATCCCGAGATCATCAGCTGGACCAGTATGCGGCATGGTGTCGTGACCCTGTCGGAGAAACATGGCGGGATCGAGATCAGCCCCTCCGCCTATGCGGCGATGGTCGATGATGTTGCCGGGCAATTGCGCGATTTCGAACTGCAAAATAACCTGCAGCGCTATTTCGCAAGGGGTGGCGCACAAATGCTGGGCATGTCGGGCACGGTAACCACACTGGCCGGTGTACATATGGGGCTGCGTCGTTATGATCGCTCCCGCGTCGATGGCGCCTGGATGATGCTGCAGGATTTGCGCGATGTGTCGCGCAAGATTACGGCGATGCAGCATCGCGACCGCGTCGCCAACCCATGTGTGGGACCTGAGCGCGCCGATCTTGTTGTGGCCGGTTGTGCGATATTGGAAGCAATTACCGATATCTGGCCGGCAGAGCGCGTGCGGGTCGCGGACCGGGGGCTGCGCGAGGGCATTCTGACAACCTTGATGCGCCAGGATGAAGAGACAAGGCGCACACCGCGCTTTCAGCCATAGCCATCAGATCGGCAAGCGATAGTGATCAGCGAAGTAGCGTTATGAGTAAACGACCGACAGGCAAGGGCCAGAAGCGTGGCAAGAGTGCGGGCGGCGTTGCCGGCAGCCGCGAGGCGCGTCAGCGCGTCAAGACCGCCCGCGGGCGGTCAAATTCCTCAACCCGCTGGTTGGAGCGGCAGCTCAACGATCCCTATGTCGCGGCTGCAAAACGCGATGGCTACCGGTCGCGGGCTGCCTATAAGCTGCGCGAAATCGACGACAGGTTTCGGTTTCTGAAAAAAGGCGCGCGGGTCGTCGATCTTGGGTCGACGCCGGGCGGATGGACACAGGTTTGTGTCGAACGGGTCTTCGGAGCGGGGGTGTCCGCAGCATCATCGGGGGAACGCGGCATCATCGTTGCCGTGGATATCAATGAGATGGAGCCTGTGACCGGCGCCAAATTCCTGCAACTCGATTTCCTCGATAACGCTGCGCCGGCCCTGGTCAAGCAGGCGCTTGGCGGTCAGGCGGATGTTATCCTGTCGGATATGGCCGCCCCTGCCACCGGGCACCGCGCGACCGATCATCTGCGGGTGATGGCGCTATGCGAGGTGGCGCTGCTTTTTGCGATCGAGGTGCTTGCGGTTGGCGGCGCATTTTGTGCGAAAGTCCTGCGCGGGGGCGCGGATACCGAAATTCTCAACCGGCTGAAACAGGAGTTCAGCGAGGTCCGCCATTACAAGCCGGAGTCGAGCCGTTCCGATTCTAAGGAGATTTACGTTGTGGCGACAGGATTCAAAGATCGTTAGGCTGCAAGTGCCCCGGTGCCGGGAAACAGCGTAAAGCAGGGAGTGCAAACCGATGAGTATCACGCAAAATAAGGCATTATCAGCCGATAATCCGGAAGATTGCCTGCAGCCGGGACATTTCGTCGATAGTGATCATCCCGCAATCGTCGCTTATGCCAAAGCCAAGACGCAGGGGCTCGATGCCCCGATGGACAAGGCCTTGGCCATTTATTACGCGGTGCGGGACGAGATTTTTTACGACCCCTACAATATCGACCGGCGCGATGGGGCCTATAAGGCAAGTGTCTGCCTTGAGAAACGCTATGGCTATTGCGTGCCAAAGGCGGTCTTGCTGGCCGCCGTTTGCCGCGCCGCCGGGGTGCCGGCCAGGCTCGGTTTTGCTGATGTGCGCAATCACCTGACTTCCGCGAAGCTGCGTCAGTCCATGGGAACCGATGTGTTTGTGTTCCATGGCTATACCGATATCTATCTGGACGGGAAATGGGTGAAGGCGACCCCTGCATTCAATCTGACCCTGTGTGAAAAGGTCGGCATCGTGCCGCTCGATTTTGATGGGGTGAACGATTCAATCTATCACCCCTTCGACAAGGAGGGGCGCAAGCATATGGAATATCTGCGTCAGCGCGGCACCTATTTCGACCTGCCGCTTGAGGAAATGCGGCGGGCGACGATGGAGGCTTATGGCCGGTCAATCGAAGAAGTGTCGGGCCAGTCCACCCTCGGTGATTATCGCGATTTTGAAAATGAGGCGGAAGCAAGCTGACGGATAAGGCCGGGCGTCCCTGATCGGCGCTGTGGCTGTCGTGCAGAAAGTTGATATGCTGGATTGACACAGGCCGCCGGGATGATCATATTCCGCGCCCATCATTTACCGCTCTGGAGGCAGTTTTGGAGATCAAAGAAGCCCTTACCTTCGACGATGTTCTCCTGAAGCCTGCCGCCTCGAATGTTCTGCCGGCGCAAGCCGATCTGAAGACGCGCATAACCCGCGAGATCAGTCTGAATATTCCGCTGCTTTCCGCTGCTATGGACACTGTTACCGAGGCGCGCCTTGCAATTGCACTCGCGCAAAATGGTGGCATTGGCGTCTTGCATCGGAACATGACGCCCGAGGTGCAGGCCGAGCATGTTCGGCAGGTCAAGAAGTTTGAATCCGGCATGGTGGTCAATCCGTTGACCCTGCGACCCGATGAAACCCTGTCCGCCGCGCAGCAACTGATGCAGACCCATCATTTTTCCGGTTTTCCTGTTGTTGCCGCGGATGGCCATCTGCTTGGCATCCTGACCAATCGCGACGTGCGATTTGCCGAAGACCCAAATCAGCCCGTCAGCGAATTGATGACGAAGGGCGATCTTGTCACGGTAAGTGAGGATATCGGACTTGAGGAAGCCAAACGCCTGCTGCATCAGCACCGGATCGAAAAGCTGCTTGTGGTTGACGATGCGTATCGCTGCATCGGCCTGATTACGGTCAAGGATATCGAGAAGGCGCAGCTTCATCCCAACGCCTGCAAGGATCAGAAGGGGCGTTTGCGGGTCGCGGCAGCGACGACAACGGGCAATGACGGCTTTGCCCGCATGGAAGCCCTGATCGATGCAGAGGCCGATTTGCTGGTCGTCGATACAGCGCATGGCCATAATGATGGTGTGCTTGAACAGGTCCGCAGGATCAAGCGTGAAAGCAATCAGATACAGGTGATCGCGGGTAATGTGGCAACGGCGGATGCGGCGCTTGCACTGATCGATGCGGGCGCGGATGCGATCAAGGTCGGTATCGGGCCAGGCTCGATCTGCACAACACGGATGGTCGCCGGTGTCGGCGTGCCACAACTGACCGCGATTATGGAGGTGGCGTCCGTCGCGCGGCCGCGGAAGATCCCGGTGATCGCCGACGGGGGCATCAAGTTGTCGGGCGATCTGGCGAAGGCGATTGCGGCGGGGGCCGATTGCGCGATGATCGGGTCGCTATTTGCGGGGACGGATGAAAGCCCGGGCGAGGTGTTCCTGTATCAGGGGCGCAGTTACAAGGCCTATCGGGGTATGGGGTCGCTTGGCGCGATGGCGCGCGGCTCGGCGGATCGTTATTTCCAGGAAGATATCAAGGATAGTTTGAAACTTGTGCCTGAAGGGGTCGAAGGGCAGGTTCCCTATAAGGGGCCGTTGACCAATATCATTCATCAGTTGCTGGGTGGGCTGCGCGCGGCGATGGGTTATACCGGCTGCGCCACGATCGCGGAGCTTCAGGAAAAGCCCCAGTTCATTCGGGTGAGTTCCGCGGGGCTTTCGGAAGGGCATGTCCATGACGTCGCCATAACCCGCGAACCGCCCAACTACCCGATCGGTAATAGAGGCTAGGCCTGTGAAACCAGCGGCCAGAATTGCCGCCGCAATCGAGATTTTGCAGGGGATGAGCCAATCGGGGAAGCCGGCGGACCGGTTTCTCAACGAATGGGCGCGTGCCAACCGGTATGCGGGTGCCAAGGATCGCAACGATATTTATAATCGTGTCTATCGCGTGTTGCGCCGGCGCGCTGAATATGGCTGGCAGGCAGGCAGCGTTGAGCCGCGCGCGCTTGTTCAGGCGGATTTGCGCGCCCATGACAGCCTGTCTCTGAGCGACATTGCGCAGTTATTCGGTGGCGGCAAATATGAGCCGGCCTGTTTGTCCGACGCTGAAACCGAAGCCTTGAGCCGCGAAATTGAACAGGATGCGCCCGATTGGGTGCAAGGAAACTACCCTGAATGGCTGGCCCCGCTGATGGCCGCAAGTCTGTCTGACCCTGTGGCCGAAGGACAGGCCTTGTCCGCGCGTGCGCCGCTCGATCTGCGGGTCAACCTGTTGCGGGCGCGGCGTGAGCGGGTGCAGGCTGCGCTGGCGGAAGAGGGGATTGAGGCTGCGTTCACGCCCTGGTCCCCCGATGGCTTGCGCATCGTCGCGCGTGAACGGATTACCGGCAGCAAGGCGTTTAAACAGGGCTGGGTCGAGGTGCAGGATGAAGGCTCGCAAATCGCCGCGCGGTTCGCAGCGGTGCGGCCAGGGCAGCAGGTCGTCGATCTATGCGCCGGTGGCGGTGGCAAGACACTTGCTATGGCGGCGCAAATGGAAAATAGCGGCCAGATACACGCCTTTGATGCGGCGGCTGGCAGGTTGAAGGCTATGATGCCCCGTTTGCGCCGGGCGGGCGTGCATAATGTGCAGATTGCCAGCGACCCGAAACCCGCGCTGGAGGCATTGAAAGGGCGGGCGCATCGCGTCGTGCTTGACGTGCCGTGCAGCGGGACAGGGGCGTGGCGGCGAAACCCGGATGCAAAATGGCGGCTGACCGCCGACGCGCTGGAGAATCATCGACAAGCCCAGGACAGCCTGCTGCGCCAAGGGGCCGAGCTTGTCTGCCCCGCGGGGCGACTGATTTATATCACCTGTTCGATCCTGGCCTGCGAGAATGGACAACGGATCGAACAGTTCCTGTCCGATGACAGCAGGTTTCAGATCTTGCCACCCGCGCAGTTATGGGAGGAGACGATCGGACAGCCTGTGCCTGTATTCGCAAAGGCGCGGTCCGATCATCTGACGCTGACACCACGCAGCAGCGGCACGGATGGATTCTTCATTTGCGTCATGGAGCGGGTCAATTGAGCATGCTAACACATAGCGATTATGGATTACCGAATCTCACTTTTTACTCTAACTCGCCGCCGGTTTTACGGCGGGCTGATGGCGGTAATCCTGTCGCTTTTAGTTGTCGGCGGGCTGCAGGGGACGGTGGCGGAGCCATCGCTTTCGGAACGCCATAGCCTCAGAGGCGCCGAATTGGTTGAAGCGGGTAAGTTTGAGGCCGCGCGGCGTGCATTGGAGCTTGCGATGGTGGCGGATCCCAAGAATGCGCGGGCAATTGTCTGGCTGGGTCAGGCGCATGCCGGGTTGGGTAATTTGGAAATATCGGAGAAATATTTCAACACGGCTATGAGCATCAGCCCGGATGATCCGCAGATTTTGCTGATAGTGGGTAAGTCAGATGTTGCAAAGGGGGCGCTTGACGCAGCCCGGGAAAAGTTGCGCCGGTTGACGGTTTTATGTGGCGAGACGTGCCCGCAAACCCTTGCGCTGACCCAGGCAATGCGTGAATCCGGTGGCGCGCCCGCGCGCGGCTCAAATTAGGAAAGGAAGCTTGCAACGCCATGTCCGACCGTGTCTTGATCATCGATTTCGGATCACAGGTCACGCAGTTGATCGCCCGCCGCATACGCGAAAGCAACGTCTATTGCGAAATCGTGCCCTATAACAAGGCGGATGCCATTCTCGACAGTTTTGCTCCCAAGGGCATCATTCTGTCGGGTGGGCCCGCCAGCGTGACGCTTGCCGATACCCCGCGCGCGCCTGACCGGGTGTTTGAGTTGGGCGTGCCGGTTCTTGGCATCTGCTACGGCGAACAGACCATGTGCGCGCAGCTTGGCGGCGAAGTTGCGGGTTCAGACAAGCGCGAATTCGGTCGCGCAATCCTGAAAGTTACAGACGAATGCCGGTTGTTCGACGGGGTTTGGCCGGTGGGGACGACCGATCAGGTCTGGATGAGCCATGGCGACAGGGTCGTCTCGCTTCCGCCGGGTTTCAGCCCGGTTGCGGTCAGTGACCATGCGCCATTTGCGGCCATTGCCGATGAGCAACGGCAGTTTTATGGGGTGCAGTTTCATCCCGAGGTTGTTCACACCCCGGCCGGCGCGCGGCTGCTTGAGAATTTTACCTGCAAGATCGCGGGATGTGCCGGCGACTGGACGATGGCCGCATTTCGGGAAACTGAAATTGCGAAAGTCCGCGCGCAGGTGGGGGATGGGCGTGTCATCTGCGGGCTGTCGGGGGGGGTCGACAGTTCGGTTGTCGCCGTCTTGCTGCATGAGGCGCTGGGCGATCAACTGACCTGCGTGTTCGTCGATACCGGTATGATGCGCGCGGGCGAGGCGGAACAGGTCGTCAGTGTGTTCCGGGGTCACTATAACATCCATCTGGTGCATCGCGATGCATCGGCGCTTTTTCTGTCCCGGCTTGCGGGGGTGACGGACCCCGAACAGAAACGCAAGATAATCGGTGCCGCCTTCATCGAAGTTTTCGAGGAAGAGGCCGCAAAAATCGGCGGGGCGGATTTTCTGGCGCAGGGCACGCTTTATCCAGATGTCATCGAAAGCGTTTCCTTTGACGGCGGGCCCAGCGTGACGATCAAATCGCATCACAATGTCGGCGGGCTGCCCGAACGCATGAATATGGCGCTTGTTGAACCGCTGCGTGAACTCTTCAAGGACGAGGTGCGCGCGCTTGGCCGCGAGCTTGGCCTGCCGGAGATATTTGTCGGACGCCACCCGTTTCCCGGCCCCGGGCTTGCCATTCGCATCCCTGGCGAGATTACTGCTGAAAAGCTCGATATTCTGCGTCAGGCCGATGCGATCTATATCGATGCGATCAGGCAGGCCGGGCTTTATGACGAAATCTGGCAGGCATTCGCGGTGCTGCTGCCGGTCAAGACCGTCGGCGTGATGGGGGATGAACGCTCCTATGACTATGTCTGCGCGCTGCGGGCGGTAACCTCGACAGACGGGATGACCGCGGATTATTATCCCTTCGAGCATGCGTTCCTCGGACAGGTGGCAACCCGCATCATCAATGAGGTGCGCGGCATCAATCGGGTCGTTTACGACGTCACCTCAAAACCCCCCGGCACGATCGAGTGGGAATAAACCCCAAGACACGATATTGTACGCGGCGCCCCGTATCCGGGGGTAAGATTCGTGGCTAGCGTTGGAGTGATTGGCTTTTGAGCGATATTTTTCGTGAAGTCTCTGAGGACATTCGCAACGAACAATTGAAATCATTATGGGACCGTTATGGCCTGTTGGTCATCGGCGCCATTGTTCTGCTTGTCTTGAGTGTTACAGGCTGGGTCATGTGGCAGAATTACGCGCGGGATCAGCAGGCCGAAGCGGCGATTGCGTTCCTGAAGGGTGAACAGCTGCTGCTTGATGGGGAGGCGCAGGCTGCTGCGGCGCATTTCGACACCTTGGCCAGCGATAGCGGGACGGCGGGTTACACTGCGATTGCGCGGATGAAGCAGGCGGCGGCATTGATCGCGTCGGGCAACAATCCGCAGGCGGTTGCGGTATTGGATCAACTTGCCAGCGATGGCGGGGTCGACAAATTGTGGCGCGATCTGGCGGCGCTCAAGGCCGCGTTGCTGCTGTCCGACAGCGCCAGCGGCGACGAATTGAAGCTGCGACTCTCTCCGTTCACCGGTGCCGAGCATCCGCTTCGCCACTCCGCGCGCGAGGCGCTGGCGTTTCTTGCATTGCGGGAGGGACGCAAGCTGGATGCCGCCGCGACATTCCGGGTCTTGGCCGATGATCTGACGGCGCCGCAGGGCATTCGCGCGCGTGCCGCGCAAATGCTTGAGGGGTTGCCGCCACCGCCATCCACACCAGCTGCGCAGCCCGATACGGCCACGCCGTCTGAGACCGGGGCGGTTGAATAAGATGCCGAGCTTGTTACCCGATATGTCTGCCAGGGCTGGTGGCGCGCGGCGCATTTTGGCGCTGGCCATCGTGTCGCTTCTGGCAGGCGGGCTTGGCGGATGCGATATTTTCAAGCCTGCCAAGGGGCCGAAACTCGAAGGTGAGCGGATCTCGGTGCTTGCGCTGGACAAGAGCCTCGAATCCGATCCGCGAATTGGCGATTTGCAGGTGATGTTGCCACGGCCTTATGTCAATCGCGATTGGCCGCAGCCCGGAGGGTATGCGGATCACGCGATGCATCATCTGGCTTTGCCGCAGCAGCTCGCACCGGCCTGGCAGCAGAAGGCGGGCAAAGGGGCGGATGCGGATACGGAAATTCTGGCCGAACCGATTATTGCCGATGGGCGCGTTTTCGTGCTGGATGCGCAAGGTGGCGTCAGCGCGCTTGCCGCGGCCGATGGCCGGAAATTATGGCGCGCCGAGCCGCGTCCGACCGGTGAAACCGATTTCGACTTTTCCGTCTGGCCGCCGCATCTACCGTTTTTCGCATCCGGTCAGGTCGAAAACCCGCATGCTGCATTCGGCGGCGGGGTGGCTTTTGCCGATGGCAGGCTGTTCCTTGGCAGTGGCTACGGGTTTATTGCCGCCTTCAATGCGGAAACCGGGCAGGAGTTGTGGCGGACCGAAGTCGAGGTGCCGATCAGGTCCGCACCGACGGTGAATGGCGGGCGGGTTTTCGCGATCACCCATGATAACCAGCTTTATGTGCTGGCAGCCGATGACGGGCGTATTCTGTGGACCCATCAGGGGCTTGTGGAAAGTGCCGGGGTTCTGGGCAGCGCTGCGCCCGCCGTCTCGGGCGATACGGTTGTGGTGCCCTTTACCTCGGGCGAGCTTGTTGCGTTACGGGTTGAAAACGGGCGGACTGTCTGGACCGATACACTGACCCGGGCCGGGCGTGTCACCGCGATTTCCGAACTGAATGATATCGCAGGGCGGCCGGTGATTGATCGCGGCCGGGTATTTGCCATCAGTCATTCGGGCAATCTGGTGTCGATTGATTTGCGGACGGGTGAGCGGGTCTGGACCCGGAATATTGCCGGTGTGCAAACCCCGTGGGTGGCCGGTGACTTCATCTATGTACTGACGCTTGATGCGGAAGTGGCGGCTGTTTCGCGGCGGGATGGCCGCGTACGCTGGGTTCGGCAGCTACGTCGCTACAAGGATCAGGAGGATCGGGAAGGGCGCCTGGAATGGAGCGGCCCCGTATTGGCGGGGGATCGCCTGATCGCTGTTTCCAATCTTGGACATGTCATTGCAATCTCCCCATATGATGGAGAGGTTCTTGGGTATATAAAAATTCCCGCGGGGACGTATGTGCCACCTGTGGTGGCGGACCGATCCCTTTATCTGCTGACCAAAGGCAGCGAGTTGCTGGTTTACCGTTAAGCATGTCGCCCGCCGGAACGGCAGGCAATCTGGTGCATTATCATGTTTACCCTGGCTATTGTTGGACGTCCGAATGTCGGTAAATCGACGTTATTTAACCGCCTCGTCGGTAAACGGCTTGCGCTGGTCGATGATACGCCCGGCGTAACCCGCGACCGTCGGGAAGCCGATGCAAGGCTGGCGGATCTGTCGTTTCGTGTGATCGATACGGCCGGGCTTGAGGAGCCAGGCGACGGGGATCTGCAGCGGCGGATGCGCGAACAGACCGACCGTGCCATCGCACAGGCTGATATTTGCCTGTTGTTGATCGATGCGCGGGCTGGGGTAACGCCGCTTGATACGCATTTCGCGCGCCTGTTGCGCAAGGGCAAGACCCCTATTTTGCTGGCCGCGAACAAGTGCGAAGGCGGTGCTGGTCAGCAGGGGCTGATCGATGCCTATAGCCTGGGGATCGGTGAGCCGATCCCGCTGTCGGCGGAACACGGGCAGGGGCTTGGCGAGCTGTATGACGCGCTCGCGGATTTTCAGGAAACGCATACGGCCACACAAATTGAAGGGCAGCAGGATGAATTCACTTCCGCTGACGATGTGGTAGATGCGGTAGATGCGGAGAATACCACCGACCCCACACTGAAGATTGCCATCGTCGGCAGGCCGAATGCGGGAAAATCGACGCTGATCAATCAGCTTATCGGCGAGGAACGTCTGCTGGCGGGCCCGGAAGCCGGGCTGACCCGCGATTCGATTGCCGTTGAATGGGAATGGTCCGGCAAACCGGTGCGACTTTTTGACACAGCAGGCATGCGAAAACGCGCGCGGGTCAGCGGAAAACTCGAAAAGCTTGCGGTTGCGGACGCCAAGCGCGCAATGGGCTTTGCAGAAGTGGCCATCTTGCTTATTGACGCGACGATGCCATTTGAAAAGCAGGATCTGCATATTGCGGACATGATTGCGCGCGAAGGGCGTGCGATGGTTATTGCGGTCAATAAATGGGATTTGATCGATTATCCGCAGGATTGGCTGAAAGCCTTGAGAAAGCGGCTGGATGAAGCTTTGCCCCAGATCAGGGGTGTGCCTTTGATCACATTGTCGGCACTGACCGGCAAGGGGGTTGATAAGCTGCTGCCTGCCGTGGCGAAAATGCATGCCATCTGGAACAAGCGTATTGGCACAGCCAAATTGAACGAATGGTTGTCCGGTATGACCGAACGTCATCCGCCGCCATTGTCGCAGGGACGGCGCATCAAATTACGCTATATGACGCAGGTTGCGACGCGACCGCCGACATTTGCTGTTTTTTCGCCCAAGGGGCAGGAACTGCCTGGTGCATATGCACGTTACTTAATCAACGGGCTGCGGGATGACTTCGATCTGCCCGGTGTGCCGATAAGGCTTCGGATGCGGCGACGTTCGAACCCTTATGTTGATGAATAGATAAGGCTTTTCACGCTGTCTGAAGCGCTCGCCCCAATCTGTCAGCATGATTTTTGCGCAAGGCAGGCGTATCAAACCTGGGCGATAAATAAATGGCGCGATAATTGCAAAGTTATTTTGCGATACAGATATTGTTCTGTAACAGAGATGGCGCATTTGGCTAAGGAAATTCACACTGAAATCTCTGTGACGGTCGCGTCACCTGATGTTTCCAAGTTTTGGAACAAAAAACACAAACTGTTACGCAAGCAATTGAAAGATTTAAGAGTTTGGTAACCTTGGCATTCCTAGAATAATCCGCGAACGGAAAAAATTTAGAAGTTTCGGCGAATCAAGTTACTGTAGCAGTATAGCAATTGCAGAAATCCGACCTTAGTTTTTGAAAACAAATAGAAAATTGTTGGTTGATTGATTTTATAGTTGTTCAGTTAAACCTAACTGAATGTGTGGATCGCCCGATAAAAATCGCGTTACCAGGCGCAGGGGCAGAATTGAAAGGATCAAAATACGCGCCAAGTGCAGGGGGAGATTGCCGAAGCAAAATGATGCGGGGGGTGTGAGTCAGATAACCTCAAAGGACTACGCCATGAACGCAATGAACGATGTCTTCGATCTCTTTAACGAGGCATATTCGCGTGAGAAACAGGAGCGAATGAGCCTGCAGGATTATCTGCTCAGTTGCCGTGATCATCCTGACTTCTACGCTACTGCTGCTGAGCGCATGATCGAAGCGATCGGTGAACCAGAACTGATCGATACAAGCGCCGACCCGCGTCTGGGCCGGATTTTCCAAAACCGCACAATTAAACGTTACCCTGCTTTCAGCCAGTTCTATGGCATGGAAGATACGATTGAACGTATCGTTGGTTACTTCCGCTATGCCGCGCAGGGGCTGGAGGAACGCAAGCAGGTTCTGTATCTGCTTGGCCCGGTGGGCGGCGGTAAATCCTCGCTTGCCGAGCGGCTGAAGCGGCTGATGGAAGAGCGGCCGATCTATGTGCTGCAGGCGGGTGATGAAATCAGCCCGATTTTCGAATCGCCGCTTGGCCTGTTCAACCCTGAACGCATGGGCGATCTTCTGAACGACAAATATGGCATTCCCAAGCGCCGGCTGAACGGCCTGATGTCGCCCTGGGCGGTCAAGCGCCTCGATGAATATGACGGCGACATATCGAAATTCTCGGTCGTCAAATTATACCCTTCGAAATTGCGTCAGATCGGCATCGCGAAAACCGAACCGGGCGATGACAATAATCAGGATATCTCATCGCTTGTCGGCAAGGTCGACATCCGCAAGCTGGAGCATTTCAGCCAGAACGATCCGGATGCCTATGCTTATTGTGGTGGTCTGAACCGCGCGACCCAGGGCATGCTGGAATTTGTCGAAATGTTCAAGGCACCGATCAAGGTGCTGCACCCGCTGCTGACCGCGACGCAGGAAGAAAATTATCTCGGGACGGAGAATTTTGGCGCATTCCCGTTCGAGGGGGTCATTCTCGCCCATTCGAATGAAGCGGAATGGCAGCAGTTCAAGTCGAACAAGAACAATGAGGCATTTCTCGACCGGATTTGCGTCGTGAAGGTGCCTTACTGCCTGCGCTGGTCCGATGAGGCCAGGATTTATGAAAAGCTGTTGCGTGAGAGTGAGCTGGGCGATGCGCAATGCGCGCCCGATACGCTTGAGATGCTGGCACGCTTCAGCACGCTGACGCGTCTGCGTGAGCATGAGAATTCGACCCTTTATTCGAAAATGCGGGTTTATGACGGCGAGAACCTGAAGGATGTCGACCCCAAGGCGAAGTCGGTTCAGGAATATCGCGATGTCGCCGGTGTCGATGAAGGTATGAACGGTGTCAGCACACGCTTTGCTTTCAAGGTGCTGTCGGAAACGTTCAACTACGATACTGACGAGATTGCCGCTGATCCTGTTCACCTGATGTATGTGCTCGAGCAGGCGGTGCGGCGCGAGCAGTTCTCTGACGATGTCGAGTCCCAATATCTCGAATTTCTGAAGACGGAACTATCGCCCCGCTATGCCGAGTTTATCGGCAATGAAATCCAGAAGGCTTACCTGGAATCATATTCAGATTACGGACAAAATCTGTTCGACCGTTATATCGCCTATGCCGACGCCTGGATCGAGGATGAGGATTACAAGGATCCCGATACCGGTCAGATCTTTGATCGCGCGGTCCTGGATAAAGAGATGTCCAAGGTCGAGAAACCCGCCGGGATCGCCAACCCCAAGGATTTCAGGAACGAGGTTGTGAAGTTTGCCTTGCGCGCGCGTGCCGCCAATGAGGGCAAGAACCCGTCCTGGACAAGTTATGAAAAGCTTCGCGATGTGATCGAGAAGCGGATGTTCGGGCAGGTTGAAGATCTGCTGCCGGTCATCAGCTTCGGCGCGAAGAAGGATGGCGAACTCGACACCAAGCATACGGAATTTGTCAAGCGTATGCAGGGGCGTGGCTATACCCAGCGCCAGGTCCGCCGCCTGGTTGAATGGTACATCAGGGTCAACAAGGCGGGGTAGTGTAACCAGGAATTCCGGAGAAAAATCATGCATCACCACTTCATTGATCGGCGCATAAATCCAAAGGATAAAAGCCTGGGTAACCGGCAACGGTTTTTGAGGCGAGCACGGGCCCGCATCAAGGAAGTGGTGAACAAGTCAATCCAGGACCGCAATATCTCCGATATCGGCAATGGCGAGGTCATCACCATTCCCTCGAAAGGGATAGAGGAGCCGCGCATCCGCCACTCCTCGACAGGTGGCAACCGGTCTCGGGTCTTCACCGGCAACCGCGAGTTTGTGCCAGGCGATGAGCTTGAAAAGCCGAAATCGGGCGGTGGCGGAGAAGGCGGCAAGGAAGGCTCCGATAGCGGCGAGGGCGAGGATGCGTTCCGCTTCGCCCTGTCGCGGGAAGAATTTCTGGATCTGTTCTTCGAGGATCTGGAACTGCCCGATCTGGTCAAGACTTCCTTGCGGGAGGTGAATACCTTCAAAAGGCAGCGCGCCGGCCATTCCGCCTCGGGCAATCCCAGCAATCTCAGTGTGATCCGCACCATGCGGAATGCCTATGGCCGGCGGATTGCGCTTGGCCGGCCGTCGTCTGAGAAGATAAAGGCGCTGGAAACGCAGCTTGCGGCGGCCGAAGCGCAGGCCGATCAGAGCGGGACAGCCAGTGCCGAGGTGGAGCGGTTGCGCGACGAGCTGGACCGGATCCGCCGCCGGATCCGTGTCGTGCCATTTATCGATCCGGTGGATATCCGCTACCGGCGGTTTGAGAATCAGCCATCCCCTAACAGCCGTGCGGTGATGTTTTGCCTGATGGACGTATCGGGATCGATGGGCAAGCGAGAGAAGGATCTCGCAAAACGTTTCTTCATGTTGCTGCATCTGTTCCTTGAGCGGCGCTATGAGAAAACCGACATTGTATTCATTCGGCATACCCACCATGCCGAGGAGGTGGACGAACAAACCTTTTTCTATAGCGCGGAAACCGGCGGCACGGTGGTCAGCACCGCACTTGATGAGATGGCGCGCATAATCGCGGAACGCTATCCCACCAGCGAATGGAACATCTATGCGGCGCAGGCATCGGACGGCGAGAATTTCTCCGGCGATTCAGAACGCTGCAATGCGCTGCTGCAAGGCGAGATCATGCCGCTTCTGCAATATTACGCCTATATCGAGATCCTCGATGAACGGGAATATGACATTTTCCAGGATTCGAGGTCAGGTGCCGCATTATGGCGCTCTTATCAGGAAGTCAATGCGGATTGGCGTAATTTCGCGATGAAGCGTATTGCAAACCGGTCCGATATCTACCCGGTATTCCGTGAATTATTCGCGCAAAAGGGCCGGGAAAAATCGATGGCCTGAAATGCAATCATCTGATGACGGATGAATGACAGGAGACACAAGGTGAGCAGCAGAAAAAACGAATTACTGTTTGAGGGTTCGGACTGGAACTTTGAGCTGCTGGAACGAACCTATCACGCGATCGAGGATATCGCGCTTAATGATCTTGGCCTTGATGTCTATCCCAACCAGGTGGAGATTATTTCATCTGAACAAATGCTGGATGCCTATTCCTCGATCGGCATGCCGCTCATGTATCAGCATTGGTCATTTGGCAAGCGTTTCGTGCATGACGAGCAGATGTACCGAAAGGGCTATCAGGGGCTGGCCTATGAAATCGTCATCAATTCCAATCCCTGCATCAGCTATAATATGGAAGAGAATACCATGCCGATGCAGACGCTCGTCATGGCGCATGCGGCGTTCGGGCATAACCATTTCTTCAAGAACAATTATCTGTTCAAGCAGTGGACCGATGCGGAAGGTATTCTCGAATATATGCAGTTCGCGAAAAGTTACATTGCGAAATGCGAGGAAAAATACGGCACCGAAGCGGTAGAGGAAATTCTTGATGCGGCGCATGCGTTGATGGATCACGGGGTGTTTCGCTATCGGCGTCCGCCAAAGCCCTCCTTGCGCGATGAAGAACGTCGCCGCCGCGAGCGCGCCGATTATGAAGAAAGTCAGTTCAACGACCTTTGGCGCACGCTGCCTGACAAGGCTGATGATGCGCTGCCGCCGGAAACGGAAGAGCAGCGCAAGGCCAGGATGCAGGCCATGCAATTACCACAGGAAAACCTGCTCTATTTTCTGGAAAAGCACAGCCCCGCCCTGCAAGGCTGGCAACGTGAATTGCTGCATATCGTGAGCAAGATCGCGCAGTATTTCTATCCGCAGAAGCAAACCAAGGTAATGAACGAGGGGTGTGCCACCTTCGTGCACTATTACATTGCCAATCGGCTTTATGACCTTGGCAAGATTTCCGAAGGGGCCTTGCTCGAAATCCTGCACAGCCATGCGAATGTGGTGATGCAGCCCGATTATGACGATCCGCGCTATAGCGGGCTTAATCCTTACGCGCTTGGCTTTGAAATGATGCAGGATATCCGGCGGATCTGTGAAGACCCGACCGAAGAAGACCGGGAGTGGTTTCCCGGTTTTGCCGGTTGTGATGACTGGCGCGGTGTACTGAAGGATGCCTGGGCGAATTATCGCGACGAGTCATTCATCCTGCAATATCTGAGCCCGACGGTCATGCGGAAGTTCCGGATGTTCCTGATTGCGGATGAAGAGAAAAAGTCGCATTACGCCGTATCGCATATCCATAATGAGGCGGGGTTCCGCGAATTGCGTGCTGCGCTGGCGCGCTCCTACGATGTTGGCCGCATAGAGCCTGATATTCAGGTTGCCGATGCGGATATGCGCGGCGACCGGTGTCTGCAGGTCCAGCATATGGCCCACGATCATATCCCGCTTGAGGCCAAGGACCGCAGCGAGGTGTTGAAATATATTCGCACGCTGTGGGGCTATAATGTCAGCATGGAAAGCATTGATCGCAGCTCCGGCAGCGTTATGCAGAAAGTCCTGCTGACCGACAAGGGTGAAAAGGACCTTTGCGCCAAAAAGGAAGAGGCCCTGAGCTATGAGGAAGCGCTGCTCGGCGTGGTGGTCTAGGCACCCGGTTGAGTGCTGCTTGGGGCCGGATGCCGATCACTGCCGATCGGCAGGCGCCGGTTGGAAGAGAATAGTGAAGCAGGTGCCTTTGCTATCCTGCCCTTCAGAGATCTCGATTGTCGCATGATGCGCCTCTGCAACCCATTTGACGATGGCAAGCCCGAGGCCGCTGCCTTCCGCGTGATGCGCGGCGGCGCGATAAAAGCTGTCGAACAGCTTGTCGCGCTGCGCTGGTGCAATGCCAATGCCGTCATCGCAGACGCTAAGGCGGATGACGTTGTCTTGCGCATATAGCGTGACGTGGGCGTTGCCGCCCGGATCGGTGTATTTCAGGGCATTATCTATCAGATTACGTAGCATTGCCCGCAACATGTCAGCATTTCCGAGCAGGAATATGCCGGGCGCGATGTCGCCGCTCAGATGCCGGCGCGCCTTTATCGCAGCGGGCGCATCGTCGCGCATTGCCGCATTGCAGAGGGCCGAGAAATCGAGCCGCTCGAACGCTGCGTCTGAACGCTGCAGGCGCACGAAAGTCAGAAGCTGTTCAACCAGCTTTTGCAGCCGTTCCGTGGCTGGCAGGGTATCCCTGAAAAGCTGCCGCGCCTTATCTGGATCTTCCGTCCGCAATGCGACCTGCAATTGTGTTCTGATCGCGGCCAGCGGCGTACGCAATTCATGCGCCGCATAGTTTGAAAACTGTTTTTCATGTTCGAGCAGATCCGAGGTGCGTCGCATCAAATCGTTGATCGCATCAAGTAGCGGCGTTACTTCCCTGGGAATGACCGGCGCCTCTATGGGGGCAAGATCGTGCGGTTCGCGTTCACGGATAACCCGCGAAAGAACTTCAAGCGGTCGAACCCCGTAAGCGACGCCAAACCAGATCACCAATCCCAGCACAGGCAGAATGAGCAGTTGCGGCAGGAATATTCCGCCAAGTATGTGGGCGATCAGATCCTGACGGATGGCATAGCGTTCGGCCACCTCGATCGTGACGTTTTCATCCCGCAGCACGAAGAAGCGCCATTGCTCCTCGTTAATCATACGGTCGGCGTATCCGATCCGTTGAGTTGCGGGCCCGAAATCAGTTGAATTGGCCGTATGCAGGATAATTCCGTCGTCGAGCCACACCCGATAGGCGAAATTTTTTTCATAGGCATGGTAGGGCAGATTGCCATCGGTTCCGATCGTGCGCGCGAGGATATCGCCTTCTTCGATTTCATGCTCGGTCAGCGCATGCAATACCCGCGCAAAGTGGGCGAGCTGGGCGTCATAGATTTCCTCCGCCTCGTGATAGGCCGAGAAATAGGATGTGACGCCGATCAGAAGAAATGCGCCGATCATCGGCAGGACGAGGGTGCGCAGTAATCGTACGCGTAAGGAACATCGTTTCGTCTTTATTGCGGTAACTCCATGATATAGCCGATCCCGCGCATTGTCCGGATCGACTCTTTTCCGATCTTCCGACGGATTGCGGAAATATGTACTTCGACCGTATTGCTGCCGAATTCATCCGACCAGTCGTAGATTTTTTCCTCGATCTGCTCTCGGCTGAGACAGCGCCCGGCATTTTCCATCAACAGCCGCAGGATTTCGAATTCCTTGTTCGAAAGGGTGATGGGCTTACCCGCCCGGGTTGCGCTTCTGCCTGCTGTATCGAGTTCAATATCACGGTGGCGCAACAGGGAATGCTGATATTGTCCGCGGCGCCGGCCCAGAACGCGCAGCCGTGCGAGCAACTCGTCATAATCGAACGGTTTGACGAGGTAATCATCGGCGCCGGCATCCAGTCCCTCGACCCGTTGCGCAGCCGTATCCCGCGCAGACAGGATCAGGACAGGAACAAGATTGTCTGATTTGCGCAGCCCTTCAAGAAGCGCAAGGCCGGTTTTGCCAGGCAGGTTGATATCCAGCACAATGATATCATACGCCACCTGCTGCAAGGCCAGTTCGCCATCCTCCGCATTCCTGAACCAGTCGCATGCATAATCCTCGCGCAGCCCCTCATACAGGGCCTTGCCAAGATGGATATCGTCCTCGATCAGTAATAACCGCATCGGCGTTACATGCGTGTTGTTTATCCATTTGTCCCGGAGGGCGGGTTTGCAAACCTAACAGCGTTCCTCGTCGAGCTGAATCTTTTCCGACAGCAGGTTAGTTCAGCTTTGCCCGCGCCTTGGCGATAGCAGCCTTGATTTCCGCGCGCCTGCCTGCGTCCGCAACCTCCCGGTTTGCTCGGGGCGGCGCTTGCAGTGCATGTTCGAGCACAGGAATGGCGGCGGCATATTCGCCATCTTCGATCAGCAGGTCGCCATAGAAATAATTCGGGTCGATCCCGTCGGGGTTGAGCGCGCGTGCCTGTTCGAGATAGGCGCGCGCCTTGCGGTGATTGCCGAAACCCAGGGGCCACCCCGGTACCTGATAGTAAAGCGATCCAAGCGTCGTGTAGATCGAACCGTCCATCGCAGTCGCGTCGATCTTCTCAGCCTCAAGCAGCAGCTGCCGTGCATGTTTGACAAGGCCCAGTGCGCCGATGCCTCCCTTCATTCCCGCATAGCTGCTGAGGATGATCGCTTCCCATATTTTCGGCGGTGCCTGATCCGGGTAGCGCGCTGTCACGGTGGCGGCCCGGTCGGCAAGGGCTTTCATCTGATCCTCCTGCGCCGATTGGTCGCGCACCTCGTAATTGATATGCGCCCATTCGGTTTGCAGCGCGGTAATATCCGCCGTCGGATCGTTCGCGAGCTGCGCTGTCGCGAGGCCCGGCGCAAGGAGCAGTAGCAGGCCCAGACCCGCCGCGCATATATTCCGGATCATGATGTGACTTCCTCCATCAATTGTTGAAAGGAGCGCTCTTTCAATGCGAGCTTATGGTGGGGAATTGACTGGTAGACAGCGCCATAAAGGCGGAACATCCTTTTTGCGACATGCACCACTGCTTCCTGGTCAACCGCGTCGAGCCGGTTCACAAGCGCTTCGAAAAACCGCATATGCGAAAGATCCAGTGACCCGTGTGATGTCAGATAGCTGAAACAGCTTTCGGGTAAGCCGAGCGCATGCATCAATGTTTCCGCGGCATTTGTCGCAAGCGCTGTGCTGGTTCCTTCAAGTACGAAGACCATACCAAGAAAGCCTGCCGGATTGACACGCGCGACATAATCATAGGCATAGGCCACCATCATCTCGGTTGCGAAGTTCGGGCGGCTGTGCCGAACAGCTTCCTTGTCGCCGCCCGCTGCGGCGATATCGTTCAGGATCCATTCCTGGTGGCCCTGTTCCTCGGCGATATATTCCGCCATCGCCGCGCGCAGCCATTCCTTGTGCGGCGGGAGCTTCGCTCCTGTCAGCATGAGAAGCGGTGTTGTATGGCTGACATGGTGATAAGCATGCACGAGGAATGCGAGATAGGCGTCGCGCGAAATATTGCCCGCCATCGCATCGATAATCTGTGGAATGCTCTGGAATGCGGTGCGTTCCGCTTCCGTCGCTGTGATCAGCCGGTTAAAGAATGGCTGCATCCGTGTTCTCCGTATTCTGGTCGCTGATCAGTTCGCGATAGGTGTTGAGGATTGCGTCCCGCCGCGGGCGCCCGGTTCCTGTCAACAAGCCCGCATCCTGTGTAAACGGGGCAATGCGGTGCCAATGCGCGATCCGCGCATAGGGCGGCAATCCCGCATTGACCGCGTCGATGGCACCCTGCAAGTCCGCATCGCGCAGCGCGTCGGACGTCGGTACGATCAGCGCCGATAGCTGCGGGGCTGCATCGCCCAGCACCAGACATTGCAGGATTTCCGGACGGGTCAGAAGCTCGCTTTCGGGCCATTCGGGAGAGATGTTTCGTCCCGATGAAAGGATCAGGACATTCTTCTTGCGCCCGGTAATGAACAGGAAGCCGTTTCCGTCCATATGGCCAAGATCTCCGGTCCGATAAACCGGTTCAGGCGGTGCAGCTCCGAGATATCCGCAGAAAGCCGGATCATGGACGAGGATCTCGCCGTCTGTCGCGACCGACAGGCGGATATGGGGCAGCGGTTTGCCGACCGAGCCAGGCTCGTTCGCCTCAGGAATGTTGAGCGTCACGACAGAAGCGCATTCACTAAGCCCGTATCCCTGATATACCGGCAACCCGAGCGCTGCCGCGCCGTCGAGCAGTGTTGCCGAAACCTTCGAACCGCCAACGGCCATGAAGCGCATGGCCGGCAGGCTCAATCCGGATTTCCAGATCGCCATGAGCAGGCCGCGCAGCAATTCAGGCACAAGGATGCAGCTTGTCGCGCCGCTTTCTGCAAGATAATGCGCAAGGCGATCGAAGTCCGGCATCGCGGCCGGGCCAAGGCCGATTTCAGCTTGTGGCCGGACGTCATAGCAGCCGCCCGCAAGAAGGCTTGCATAGCAGCCCGCGATATTTTCAAGCAGAACCCCAAGCGGCAGCAGGCAAGCGGTCTTGTCGGCCACCCGATGGTCAAGCAGCGTGGCGATCGAACGTGCAACGCCGACCATCCCCGAAAGGTTGAGGCAGACCCCTTTGGGAGCAGCCGTGGTGCCTGAAGTATAGGTGATTTTTGCGCTGCCCTCCGGTATGACGGCTGCTTCATTGGCGTATGTTTCAGGCGTCGTCGTGAGCGTCATTCGCGGGCCGATGATCGCGGCTGCGCCTGACTGGGCCAGGGCGTTGGCCCGCTGTGCCGGGTTAAAGAAGGGGGGTAGCGGCACGACGATCGCACCGGCTCGCATACAAGCCAGATCAGCGACGACCCAATCGGGCGAATTATCCATATCGATGACAACGCACCGCTGCCGGTAAGGGCTGAGCTGCGCCGCAAACTTTTCGATGCGGTTGGCGAGCGCGCGATAGCTGACAATGCCGGTCGCATCGCTCAGGGCCGGGCGGTCGGGATCCTGCCTGGCGGTCCGGACAATCGCTTGTAACACCGACTCAGACATGCAGATGAAGCTTTCCTTTTGTATCGGCGCGCGCGCGCCAGGCACCGGGTTGTGGTATGCAGCCGGCCATCACTGCGGGGGCGGTGTCGTAATAGCGGCCCCAGCTCGCCCCGCCATCCGCCAGCCGGGTGGGATCCGCTGCGCCAAGCTCGCAGGTCTCCAGCCCGGCGATGCGGAAGTAGCGGCGCAGTCTGGCGGTTGCCGTCGCAACAGCAAAGGCGATGCCTGCATGTGCAAGGTGGATATTGAGCGCGGTGTAGAGCGGCAGCGCGGCGCATTTGCCCTGTGCGGCAAGGCTGCCGATTTCGGCGATCCGGTGGCGCGGGACATGCACGCCGCACTTGTCTGCCAATACGACCTCGATAGGGTCATCGAAATAGTTTTCGAGGAACAGGGCATGGGTAGCGGCCAATCTGAATCCGAGCGCTGCCTGTATTTGCCCGTCATCATCGCGCATATACATCAGCGCGGGATGGTGCGTTTTTATCGCCGCCCCGAAAGCTGCACGAAATCGCTCGGTGATGAAATTTTCGACCGCAGTGCGGTATGGGTCGCCTGGCATTGCAATATGGATTTCTGCATCGCGATGCCGCACCGCTGCGTCAGGTAACCTGTCGATAGTCAGCGGTGAAGTGTTTGGAGCGTTCCTGGCGGGATCGTCTGAAAAATAACGCATGCGGGTTTTCCTTCATCATTGCACGCAGTTTAGGCGGCGAAGCTGAAGCGAGGCTGAAGGAGGCAGCCAAAATTACCCGATGCTTTTGCGGCGCTCTGTTCGTTCAGGCGGTGTCGTGGAGTGCGGCGCGGATCTTCTCGCAATGAGTTTTCAGTGTTTCTGTATCGCCCATCTTGCTGGCGTGAAGCGCAAGCTTCTGGCCGGCATAGCGCGGCACGATATGAAAATGCAGGTGAAAGACAGTTTGCCCCGCATCCGCGCCATTCAGCTGCGCCAGCATGACACCGTCAGGCTGCATCGCGTTGCGTACCGCGCCGGCAAGTTCATGGGTCACCCGGATCAGCTTTGCCGCTTCATCCGCGCTCACATCGAAAATCTGCGCGGCGTGCCGTTTCGGGATGACGAGGACATGTCCTTCTGATTGCGGCATGATATCCATGAAGCCAAGGCAGTCTTCGTCTTCATAGACCTTTAGCGACGGTGCGTCGCCGCGCACGATCATGCAGAAAATGCAGTTCGGGTCGTGGTTCATTTTTCGGGTTCCCCATCGTGATCTGTGTGCCTGAAGGGGGAATGCGCATCAAGCTGGCGCTTGTCCTCCTCCACCATCCGGCGTTCCTGTTCCAGATAATCCTCGACCGCCGCGCGGAACCGCGGATCGGTGATCCAGTGGGCGCTGTAGGTCAGTGTCGGCAGATAGCCGCGTGCAAGCTTGTGTGCCCCTTGCGCCCCGGCCTCCACCCGTTTGAGCCCGCGCGCGATCGCAAAATCGATGGCCTGATAATAGCAGGCTTCGAAATGCAGGAAGGGATGATGTTCGGTGCAGCCCCAATTGCGGCCGAACAATGTGTCGCTGCCGATGAAGTTCAGTGCGCCGGCGATCGGCCGGCCGTCGCGGTAGCACAGCACAAGGGCGATCTGGTCGGCCATGCGTTCGCCGATCAGGCTGAAAAACTCGCGATTGAGGTAGGGTCGCCCCCATTTGCGCATGCCGGTATCGGTATAGAACAGATAGAAGGCGTCCCAATCGGCCTCGGTCAATGTGGAGCCTGTATGGATCTTGATCTCGATTCCGGCGGCGACCGCTTCGCGTCGTTCGCGGCGAAGCTGCTTGCGCTTGCGCGAGGCGAGGCTTTGCAGAAAATCGTCAAAGCTCCCATAGCCATCATTCAGCCAGTGGAATTGCTGATCGGTGCGCAGCAGATAGCCCGCGCGGCCCAGGCGCTGCCATTCGGGTTCCGTCAGGAATGTGAAATGAACCGATGATACGCCCGAATTCTCCGCAATCTGTGCGGCCGCGCCGATCAGCCCGGCCTCGACTTCCCCGGCCGCGGGACCAGGGCGGGCTTTATCTCAAGAACCAT
>CALAQW010000058.1 GCA_937888955.1 uncultured Alphaproteobacteria bacterium
GTCAACAGCCCGGTTAGCGGCCCGGTTAACGGATTTTCCGCGACAAGAACGAAAAACGGCCCCGATCCGGTGGTGGAGCGGGGCCGCTTGTTTGAAACGCTGAGGGCGAATGTGCTGTTAGCGCACACCCAGCCGGCGGATTGAATCGGGGGTATAACGTTCCTCGTTCAATTCATCAGCGAAGAAGTTGATCTGCGTTTCATGATTGATGAACGCGTTCGCCAGATAACGACCGGCATTCAGATCATAGCTGATTGCACCGACCCGCAAGCAAACCGGTACTTCATAGAAAGTCTGCGGGAATGCTTCCTGCAGCCGCCATAATTCACCGCGACCGTCATATTGGCTTGTATTGACCACAAGCCATGCATCCGGCTCGATCCAGAATTTGCGTTTTTTATAGATATGACGGGTATCGCTGCGCAGATTGGCTTCGACCACCCAGGCACGGGTCAGTTCATACCGCGGCAGATCCTGGTTGATATGGCCACCAGCAGTAAAGATGGTCTCGTAAGGAATATCGCGCTGCGCCATGCGATAGTTATTCGCCGGCAGATAATATTCACCACGCCCGACATAGGTCCAGTTATACCGGTCCATCGCACCATTGAACATGCCGAAACTATCGGTTGTTTGCAGGCCATCAGAGTTCGTGCCGGGATTATCATAAGCGATATTCGGTGCCCGACGGACACGACGGGTGCCCGGGCTGTACACCCATGCCTTACGATTGCCCTGCCGCTGATCGATCGTCTCATGGACCAGAACGACATTACCCGCACGACGCGCCGGCGCAATCGTATTGGAAATATATTTCAGGGAAATATTGCCCAGTTCCTTGACATCTGTCTTGGACGGATCGGAATAGTTCTGCAATACCTCGTCCTGCACCGTCACAATCGTATAATCGCCACCACGTGTTGGCGCCACGGCGGCAAATTGCCGTGTCAGCTTGAAATTGCGGAACTTCAGCTTGTGGTTCCACAGCATTTCCTGCGCGACGGACGGGATCGGGAACGCAGTTGCGCGAATTGCCCCTTCCAGGCCGTCACCGCCCGACGTGACACGACTGTTCAGTGCATTCTGTTTGTTAATTTCGTATATTGCAGGCGGCTGCGCACAGGTGCGGCGGCTCTGATATACGTTCATTTTATAGGTATCAGGATACGTCTTCAGCATCGTTGCCGAAGTCTCGGTCAAATTATCCGCATATTGCGCAGCATTGGCCGATGTAATTGTGAAGAGGATCTGATCTTCGGGGAACGGATCCGGGTGCCGGTCACCGATTTTATAGTTCGACCCGGCCGGCGGCTCTGCAAGCCCACCATCCCAGGCACTGATCGTTCCCGCCGCATTGCCCGACCGTTGTGACCCCATTGGCGTCAAATCTTTATCCAACCGGTCGGCCACGTCAGCAGGCACACCTGCCTGTGCGCCTGTCAACGACAGGGCAAATGCAAATGATGCACCCATTATGATATGTGATTTTTTCATGTTGACGCCCTTTTTCTGAAGAGTTCTTTATATACGCCATACACTATAGATTTAAGAACGGTAGCCGATCGCAAAAAAAGGCGCAACAACTCACATGTAGCAAGGCGCACATTTCACGTAAAATTTACGGCAAATAACTGACATCTCTGTCAATCGTGCGTTTGCCGGGCCAGTGAGGTCGAATTGCCGCCCGCCCGTCGCCAGGCGGCAGGGTCAGGCGGCGGTTCCTCCGACAGTCAGCCGATCGATTTTCAGCGTTGGTTGCCCGACGCCGACCGGAACGCCCTGGCCGTTCTTGCCACATGTGCCGATTCCGGGATCAAGCGCCAGATCGTTGCCAATCATCGATACCCGTGTCAGCACATCGGGACCATTACCAATCAGTGTTGCACCTTTGACCGGTGCGCCGATTTTGCCATTTTCGATCAGATAGGCCTCTGTGCAGGAAAACACGAACTTGCCGCTGGTAATATCCACCTGACCGCCACCGAACGACACCGCGTAGATCCCTTTATCGACAGAGGCAATGATTTCCGCGGGATCGTGACCACCCGCCAGCATATAGGTATTGGTCATCCGCGGTTGCGGCATATGGGCAAAAGACTGTCGCCGGCCGTTACCAGTAGGTTGCGCCCCCATCAAACGCGCATTCAGCCGGTCCTGCATATATCCCTTGAGGATACCATCCTCGATCAGCACCGTATTGGCGGTGGGCGTCCCTTCATCGTCCACCGTCAGGGAACCGCGCCGGTCAGTCAGCGTACCATCATCGACAACCGTGACCCCGGGAGATGCAATTCGTTCCCCGAGCAATCCGGCAAAAGCGCTGGTTTTCTTGCGGTTGAAGTCCCCTTCAAGCCCGTGGCCAATCGCCTCATGCAGCAAAATACCGGGCCAGCCATTGCCCAGGACAACGGTTTGCTCCCCTGCGGGGGCGGGTACCGATTCAAGATTAACGACAGCCTGCCGCAAAGCCTCGTCAACGAATGGCTGCCAGGTGTCGGGCTGAAGATATGTGCTGTAGCCGGTGCGCCCGCCCGCGCCATAGCTGCCCGCTTCCTGACGATCGCCTTCCCCCACAATGACAGATACATTCAGTCTGACAAGCGGGCGGATATCGCGAACCGTCTGCCCACCGGGGCGTATGATTTCAACAATGCGCCATTCCCCGCTGAGCGAGCAGGAAAGCTGCCGCACCCGGGGGTCCTTGGCGCGACCATAAGCATCGATATCCTCAAGCAATTTGATCTTCGTGCCAAAATCAGGGCCAAGCAGTGGGTTGTCGGCACTATATAAGCTCTGATTCGTGCCGACAGGCGGTAAGGCCAGCTGGCCGGATTTACCAGCCTGAACAGCCCTAACCGTTTCGCCGGCACGCGCAATTGCGTCCTCGCTCAATTCCGCTGCATGCGCATAGCCGGTCGCATCGCCTGCCACGGCACGCAGCCCGAAACCTTGAGCCGTATCGAATGACGCATTCTTGAGCCGGCCATCATCGACCGCAAAGCTTTCAGACACCGCATATTCCAGAAACAGTTCACCGTCATCACCACTGCCGACGTAAGAATCGACGAGCCCCTGCACGCGCCCGCGATCCATCCCGGATTTGTCGAAAAAGAATTCCTTCTCAGGTGACACATCGGGCTTGCTGCTTCCCATCGATCCTACTCCCGTTCCGGCTCTGGCCTGTCCTTCATTATCAGATAGGTAGAGTTAACAGACATTCGACCCCGATGCACGTTATGCAAGAGGGGCACACTGACACATGACTGCCCGACCGACTCAACCGCTGGGCAAGGGGTTCAAGCAGCCAAAGTTGCCCGCGACCACAGCCAGTCGCATCGCTGATTCCGAGCCATCATAAAATTTGCGACAATTGGCCGCGCAAAAATTGCTGGTACGGTCGACCGGGTCGGTTCCGGATCGGCCGGAGCAATACAACCAGCTGAAAACAAAAGGAATTACCCGGTTTTTGCGGCAGCACGGCAAGATGGAGGGCAAAACCTTGCTTTGGGGAAAAATCCGCTTAGTATCGGCCCGCATGTGATCGAAGCTTGCCAAAAACAGACAGCTATGTTTTGTGAAGTCGATCATAACGGATCAGTATCGAGGGGAGCGGGTTTCGATGCTGTGATAGGTGCGGGATCATTCGGGCCAGGCTTTGAGCGGGCCGAGAGAGGCTGCACATCGCTCCCCGCCGGGTCGGACAACAGTTCGGACAAGTCAGGTCAGACGAACAGGAAACAGATGATGCGCTCCATAAAGAAGTATCGCGCTTATTGGGTGGGATTTTTAACTTTCATATTTGCGCCATTCTACGGTGCGACCGCGGCCTTTGCCGACTTACCTGAGAATTGGCAGCTTGGGTTTCAAGCCTCTGCTTCGCCGATCATGGAAAGCATCACAAGCTTTCATAATTTCCTATTGGTAGTCATCACCGCGATTACCCTTTTCGTGTTGGTGCTATTGGTCATCATCATGCTGCGCTTTAATTCGCGCGCAAATCCGGAACCGTCGACCCGCACCCATAACACCTTGCTGGAAGTTATCTGGACCACAGTTCCAATCCTTATTCTCGTGGTCATCGCAATCCCGTCTTTCCGCCTGCTATATGCGGAAGATGTGGTGCCAGAATCCGACATGACCGTGAAACTGATCGGCAACCAGTGGTTCTGGACAGTTGAATATCCCGATCATGATGATCTCAGCTATGACATCATCATGCTTGAGGATGACGAACGTGAGACCGACGACCCGCGTCTGCTGGCGGTTGACAACGATATCGTTGTCCCGGTCAACAAGACTGTGCGGGTGATCACCACTTCGGTTGATGTGATCCATGCTTTTGCCACGCCGGCGCTTGGCGTGAAGATCGATGCGGTCCCCGGCCGGCTCAATGAAACCTGGTTCAAGGCAACCCGCGAAGGCACCTTTTACGGCCAATGCTCGGAATTATGCGGCGCGCGGCACGCCTTCATGCCAACCGCAATCCGTGTGGTCAGCGAGCAGGAATTCACTGCCTGGCTTGAAGAAGCACAGGAAGAGTTTGGCGCGGTTGAACAGGAACAGCCTGTTCAACTGGCGGCGAATGCAGCAACCCGCTGATACGCTGTCCGCGCCTGGATAGATTTCGAACGTTACGAAAAACAAAGAGAGACAAGGCACCATGACAACGGCAGCCGGAACACATGACGATCACGCGCACCATCCGACAGGATGGCGCCGTTACGTCTATTCGACGAACCATAAAGACATAGGCACGATGTACCTGATCTTCGCGATCATCGCGGGGCTCATCGGTGGTACGTTGTCGCTGATCATGCGGACCGAGCTTGCCGCGCCAGGCAACGGCATCCTTGCCGGCAACTATCACATGTTCAATGTGCTTGTGACCGCGCACGGGCTGATCATGGTGTTCTTCATGGTCATGCCAGCCTTCATCGGCGGCTTTGGCAACTGGTTCGTGCCGCTGATGATCGGCGCGCCGGATATGGCATTTCCGCGAATGAACAACATTTCATTCTGGTTACTGCCCCCCTCGCTTGCCTTGCTGGTCATCTCGATGTTCGTCGAAGGCCCTCCAGGCGCCAACGGCGTTGGCGGTGGCTGGACCATTTACCCGCCGCTCTCTTCGGTCGCGGGACAACCCGGCCCGGCAATGGATTTTGCAATCCTCAGCCTGCATCTGGCCGGTGCGTCCTCCATTCTCGGTGCGATCAACTTCATCACCACCATCTTCAATATGCGCGCGCCAGGCATGACAATGCATAAAATGCCGCTGTTTGTCTGGTCGGTGCTGGTCACAGCCTTCCTGCTGCTGCTGTCGCTGCCGGTGCTGGCAGGTGCCATCACCATGCTGCTGACGGACCGGAATTTCGGCACGACCTTCTTTGATCCGGCCGGTGGCGGCGATCCGGTGCTGTTCCAGCATCTGTTCTGGTTCTTCGGGCATCCGGAAGTGTACATCCTGATCCTGCCCGGTTTCGGAATCATCAGCCAGGTCGTCTCGACCTTCTCGCGCAAGCCGGTGTTCGGCTATATGGCGATGGCCTACGCGATGGTGGCGATCGGCTTTGTCGGCTTCATCGTCTGGGCGCATCATATGTACACCGTCGGGATGGACGTTGATGTGAAGGCCTATTTCGTGGCGGCCACCATGGTGATCGCTGTACCCACCGGGGTTAAGATCTTCTCCTGGATCGCGACCATGTGGGGCGGTTCCATCGAGTTCAAAACCCCGATGCTGTGGGCAATCGGCTTTATCTTCCTGTTCACCGTTGGTGGCGTGACCGGCGTTGTGCTGTCGAATGCGGGCGTCGATACGGCCATGCATGACACCTATTATGTTGTCGCGCACTTCCATTACACCATGTCGATGGGCGCCCTGTTCGGCATCTTCTGCGGCTTCTACTACTGGTTCGGCAAAATGTCCGGCCGGGTCTATTCGGAAGTTCTGGGCAAGTTGCATTTCTGGATCACCTTCATCGGTGTGAACATGATCTTCTTCCCGCAGCATTTCCTCGGCCTTGCAGGCATGCCGCGCCGTTATGTCGATTATCCCGACGCGTTCGCGGGCTGGAACATGGTATCGAGCATCGGGGCTTATGTAACATTCGGCGGAACCATCTTGTTCCTGCTGACGGTTGCACATGCATTCCTGCGCAATCAGCGTTGCCCGGACAATCCGTGGGGCGAGCACGCCACCACGCTGGAATGGACATTGTCGTCGCCGCCGCCATTCCACCAGTTCAACGTATTGCCGAAAATCAAATAAGAGACTGGCTGCGGGGAGCGGGCACACCCACCCCGCAGCCACCTCACCCCTGTTTTTCTTTATTTCCAGTTTGTTTTGCCATTTACGACATATTGACCAAGCAAGACGGTAACCAAGCACTACAAAGCACCGGTTGCGGAGAGCAGCATTGAGCAATACCCATTTCGATCAGATCAATATGACCAACAGCCCGCTTGCGGCATCTGATGATGCCCGCATCGCGGATTATTTTGCGCTGCTCAAGCCCCGTGTCATGTCGCTTGTGGTATTTACCGGGCTTGCAGGGCTTGCGCTGGCGCCCGGTGAGATCAACCCCTTCATCGGATTTGTTGCACTGCTCTGCATCGCGGTTGGCGCGGGCGCGTCGGGTGCGCTCAATATGTGGTATGACGCCGACATTGACGCGAAAATGGAGCGGACGAAAGCCCGCCCCATACCGCAAGGGCGGGTTGCCCCGGCGGAAGCGCTTAATCTCGGTGTGACCTTGTCGCTTGGCTCAGTTGCGGTTATGGCGCTTGCCGTCAATTACACGGCTGCGCTGCTGCTTGCGGTTACCATTGGATTTTATCTCTTCATCTATACGATGTGGCTAAAACGGCGCAGCCCGCAGAATATCGTGATTGGCGGCGCGGCGGGGGCTTTTCCGCCAATGATCGGATGGGCGGCTGTGACCGGTTCGGTCAGCCTGGAATCGATCATATTGTTCCTGATTATCTTCATGTGGACGCCACCCCATTTCTGGGCGCTCGCGCTTTATCGCAGTGGCGATTATGAAAAAGTGGGCGTGCCCATGTTGCCTGTGGTTGCAGGCAGGGCCGAAACCGGCAAGCAGATTTTCATCTATTCGGTTATTCTTGCGCCAATTACGTTACTGCCCACCTTCATGGGATTTGCAAGCGCGCTTTACGGCGGTATTGCCGGACTGCTTACGACGCTGTTCCTGATTTTTGCATGGCAGGTCTGGCGCAGTGTCGCGACGGTGGAACGTACAGGGGTGGAAAATACAGGCGCACAATTGAGCGCGCGTGCGGAAAAACACGCCAGGAAATTGTTTTTCTATTCAATTCTCTATCTGATGCTGCTGTTTACTGCCCTGCTTGTCGAAGGGCTTGTCGATCTGCGCGAAATTTTAGGTTAGGTCATGCCCCCAAGCGAACTTCACCAGCGTAAACGCGCCAAGAACCTCACCGTCGCAGGCATTCTGCTGGCGTTGATCGTGCTGTTTTTCATCATTACGATCATCAAGCTTGGTGGCGCATCCGCGCCAGCCGGGATGTAATTGAATGCGTGAAATGAACTGTCGCAAAGTCACAGGATAACCGCAGACTTCCATGACCCGAACCGCTCCCGATACGACAAACAATCCGATGCACCGGGATGGCGTGACGCCACCGGTCTCGCGAGGTGCGCCCTTGCGCACGGCGGCGATTTGTCTGGCCGTTGTTGCGGGTATGGGGGCGATGGCTTACGGGGCGGTGCCACTTTACCGGATTTTCTGTCAGGTGACCGGTTTCGGCGGCACGACACAACAGGCTGACGCCGCCCCCCAGACCGTTCTTGATCGGCAGGTAACGGTCCGGTTTGACGCGAGCCTTGCCAAGGGGCTTGATTGGCAATTCAAGCCCGCGCAACACAGCGTTAACGTCAAAGTCGGCGAGGTCGGGCTTGCCTTCTACCGGGCCAAAAATCTGTCAGACCATCCGGTGGTCGGCACCGCAAGCTTCAATGTCACGCCGCTGAAAGCTGGCAGTTACTTCACAAAAATCGATTGTTTCTGCTTTACCGATCAGCGGCTTGAACCGGGCCAGGAAATGGATATGCCGGTGCAGTTTTTCGTCGATCCGGAAATAGCGGAAGATGCAAACCTCGATGATGTGACAACCATTACCCTGTCATACACCTTCCACCAGGCGCATGAGACGCTGGCGGAAGTGAACGACAACGCTTTTCCCGATCCGGCCAGGTCAGGCCAGCCGGATGAGAACAAGAGTTTTAATTGAACCGTAAGCGCAACAAAGAGAAATAACATGGCAGACGCACACGCTCCGCAACATGATTATCACCTGGTAGACCCAAGCCCCTGGCCGTTTATCGGCTCGATCAGCGCCTTCATCATGGCGATTGGCGGCATCATGTTCATGCATGGCGGGGCCCCCTGGGTTCTGCTGATCGGAACCGCCGGCGTGCTTTATACCTTCGTCGGCTGGTGGCGCGACGTTATCAAGGAAGCCGAACATGACGGGCAGCACACTCCGGTGGTGCAGCTACATCATCGCTATGGCATGTTCCTGTTCATCGCGTCGGAAGTCATGTTCTTCGTTGCATGGTTCTGGGCTTTCTTTAATGCCAGCATTTTTCCCGATGCCAGTATCGGTGGCGTCTGGCCGCCCGAAGGGATTGAAACGCTTGACCCGTGGCACCTGCCGCTGATCAATACGCTGATCCTGCTGACATCAGGCACAACCGTCACCTGGGCGCATCATGCGTTGCAACATGGCGATCGCGTGGGGCTGAAACGCGGATTGATTTTGACGATTGCACTCGGCGCGCTTTTCTCGGTAATCCAGGCATATGAATATATGCATGCGACCTTCGAGTTTGCCGGCAATATTTATGGTGCGACCTTCTTCATGGCGACCGGCTTTCACGGCTTCCATGTGATCGTGGGAACCATATTCCTGATCGTCTGCCTGCTGCGCGCGCAAGCGGGACACTTCAAACCCAATCATCATTTCGGGTTCGAGGCGGCGGCCTGGTACTGGCACTTCGTCGACGTCGTCTGGCTGTTCCTGTTTGTCTGCATCTACATCTGGGGCAGCTGATCACACGGCGGTAACAGCGCTTGCTATCGAATGCCCCGCTGCTTATCTAGACAGATCAAGCAGCGGGGCATTTGTTTTTCCGACACAGCCTGGACACCGTACCCGGATAATTCAGACGACTAAAATGGAACAGGAAATTTCCGCCCTGGCAGCAGGGCTTCAATGCAAATGCCCCCAATGCGGCAAAGGCGCGTTATTTCGCGGCTATCTGCAACTGCACGACACGTGCAGTGCGTGTGGTGCGGATTTCACACATGCGGATTCCGGCGACGGTCCGGCGATCTTTATCATGCTGATTGTCGGATTTATTGTTGTTGGCGCCGCATTGGTTGTCGAAGTCAGTTACCAACCACCTTACTGGGTACATGCGGTCATCTGGTTGCCCCTGATTCTGATCCTGTCCCTGGGGCTGCTTCGCCCGTTCAAGGCCATATTGATCGCGATCCAGTTCCAGCGCAAAGCGCGTGAGGGGCGGTTGCAGGATTAGCCGGACAGAACGAAAAGATATAGAATAATAGGCAGATTAGCCTTGTTATTGCGCTGTGAAGTGGCTTAAGCCCACTCAGACGCAGCCTCCCACAAACGGAACCAGATTGTGCGCATCGCGAACTATCAAATCCCCTTATGGCCAACACTGTTCGCCATCCCGGCCTTTATTGTCCTGCTGTCGTTAGGCAGCTGGCAGGTCCAGCGCCTGCAGTGGAAAAACGCACTGACCGAAACGATTACGGCGCAAACCGCCCTGCCACCAGTGCCGCTGCCAGCGGATATATCAGACCCCGCAGTCTGGAAATATCGTCCTGTCACGGTTGAAGGACAATTCCACCATGATAAAGAGCTGCACCTGTTCGGCCATAATAAATACAGTGCACCGGGTTATCTGATCATCACGCCCCTGGAACGGGCGGATGGCAGCTTCGTTTTCGTCAGCCGTGGCTGGGTGCCGCCGGAAAAGCGGCCGGCCGACACACGCCCGGAGGGGCAGATTTCCGGCACGGTGCAGATAAGCGGGCTTGCGCGCCTGCCATGGTCCCAGCAGCTATTCGTGGCCGATAACGAACCCGAAGCCAATATCTGGTTCTTTGGCGATATTGATGCGATGGCGGCAACCCACAATATTGCGAACTATGCCCCCGTCTATGTCGAGGCGGACGCCACCGGGAATCCCGGCGGTTTTCCCGTAGGCGGGCAAAGCCGCATCACCTTTCGCAACGATCATCTTTCCTATGCGCTGACCTGGTACAGTCTGGCGGTGATACTTGCCCTGGTTTATGCGGCCTTTGTCGTCAGCGGCAATCGCAAAAATGACTGATACCCCCCTTTCCGCCGCCTACTCCGATCTTGAGCAGCGCTTTGCGCGCGCGCAGCATATTGATGACGCGCTGGAACTGCTTGAATGGGATCATGCGACAATGATGCCCGACGGTGGCGCACCGGCGCGCGCACAGCAAATGTCCACCTTGCGCCTCATCCGGCATGAATTGATGACCGACCCTGCGCTCGGCGAGTTGTTGCAGCGCGCGCAGTCGGACATTGCGACGCTTGATGACTGGCAGCAGGCCAATCTGGCCGCCATGCGGCGTGCCTGGGTGCATGCGGCCGCGCTACCTGCAAGACTTGTGGAAGCACTGTCCCATTGCGCGGCGGAATGCGAAATGATCTGGCGCAATGCGCGCGAAGCGAACGATTTCCCCGCCCTCGCCCCCAAGCTTGCCGAATTACTACAGCTCACCCGCGAAGCCGCGGCTGCCAAGGCCGAGCATCTGAATACAACCCCGTATAATGCCCTGCTCGATGCTTTCGATCCGGGCATGACGACCGACACTATCGACCGGCTGTTTACGGAACTTGAGAGTTTTCTGCCCACATTCCTGCCGCAAGTCATCGAGAGACAGCGCAGCCAGCCAAAACTTGTTATGCCTGCTGGCCCGTTTCCCGTTGAAGCGCAACGCGCGCTGGCCAGCCGGCTGATGACATCGCTCGGTTTCGATTTCACCCATGGCCGGCTTGATGTCAGCCATCATCCCTTCTCTTCAGGTGTGCCCGGCGATGTACGGGTGACGACACGTTACTCCGAAGATGAATTCCTGCAAGGGTTGATGGCCGTTCTGCATGAAACCGGCCACGCGCTTTATACGCGGGGATTGCCGCCTGACTGGCAGGGACAGCCGGTTGGCGAAGCGCTGGGCATGACGCTGCATGAAAGCCAGTCGCTGATCATCGAAATGCAGGCCTGCCGCAGTGACGCCTTCATCCACTATGTGACGCCGCAGCTTGCGGAAACATTCGGCAAGGCCGGTAATGGCACCGGTGCCTGGACGACAGCAAACATCAAAAGGCTGTTTCAGCAGGTCAAGCCGGGCCTCATCCGGGTCTATGCCGATGAGGTGACCTATCCCCTGCATGTAATCCTGCGCTACAGGCTGGAGCGCGCGCTGATCGCGGGCGATCTTGCCATTGCCGAACTTCCGGGTGCGTGGAATGAGGGGATGAGCCGGTTACTTGGTATTTCGCCACCCGATGACGCGGATGGCTGCATGCAGGATGTGCATTGGCCCGCCGGGCTGTTTGGATATTTTCCGACCTATACCCTGGGTGCACTGGCGGCATCGCAATTCATGGCCGCCGCGCAAGCCGCCCGTCCCGATATGCCCGATGCCATCGCCAAGGGGGATTTCACGCCCTTGACCGACTGGCTGCGCACCAATGTGCACCGCTATGGCAGCAAATACGGCACCAATGCGCTGCTTGAGAAGGCAACCGGCAGCCCGCTTTCCAGCGATGCCTATATTCAACATCTGAAACGCCGCTATCTGCCTGACTGATCGCGTTCCGAACCGGTTGCGGCGCGATAGCCGGCGGATTAGGTTAGCGACGCACAGGCTGCTGCGCGGCAGCGACAAGCATGAAGAGTATCCAGTGAATTATATCAGCACCCGAGGCGGGGGAAGCCCTGTCGACTTCGAGACCGCATTGCTTACCGGACTGGCCGGTGATGGCGGGCTGTATGTGCCCGAAAGCTGGCCGCAATTTTCCACGGCCGAGCTGACGCGGCTGGCCCGGCTTGACTATGCGGAACTCGCATTCGAGGTGATGGCGCCACTTGTCGGCGATGCGATCCCTTCCGCGCGCCTGCAATCACTGATCGATGCCGCCTATGATAGCTTCGATCACAAGGCGGTGACGCCGCTTGTCCAGCTTGACCGGCGCAACTGGCTGCTTGAGCTGTTTCACGGTCCGACCCTTGCCTTCAAGGATGTCGCGCTGCAGCTTGTGGGGCGCCTGTTCGACGACGTGCTGACCCGCCGCAAGGCACGGGTGACGATCCTTGTCGCGACATCGGGTGATACGGGGAGTGCCGCCATTCATGCAATCGCGGGCCGCGCGGCAGCGGATATTTTTGTTCTGCATCCGCATGGCCGGACCTCGGACATTCAGCGTTTGCAGATGACGACCGTGACCGAACCGAATGTGCATAATATCGCGATTGAGGGCACATTTGACGATTGTCAGGCGCTTGTCAAAGCCATGTTCAACGACAGTGATTTTCGCGACAAGGCGCGATTATCCGGTATGAACTCGATCAACTGGGCCCGCGTGATGCCGCAGATCGTCTATTATTTTCATGCGGCCCTCTCGCTTGGCCGGGAAAGTCGCCCCACCGATTTCAGCGTACCAACGGGCAATTTCGGCGATATCTATGCAGGATTTGCCGCAAAGCGCATGGGGCTGCCCGTCGGGCAACTCATCATCGCCACCAATGTGAACGATATTCTGGCGCGCACGCTTGCCACAGGCCGTTATGCCGTCGGGGAGGTCAGCCAGACAATCAGCCCCAGCATGGATATCCAGATTTCGAGCAATTTCGAAAGGCTGCTATTCGATGCGGCGGGCCGGGACCCGGCAGCGGGGCGCCGCTATATGGACGGGCTTTCCCAATCCGGCGCCTTCACCCTGTCAGAGGCGGCGCATCAGGCTATCTGCGAAGATTTTGCCGCGTGCCGCATCGATGAGGCAGAGACCCGCGCCGAAATCGCGCAGAGCTACCGCGAGACGGGCATGCTGATCGACCCGCACAGTGCGGTGGGGCGTGCCGCCGCGCGGCGGCAGATCCAGCCTGACCGCGAGACACCGATGGTCACGCTGGCCACCGCGCATCCGGGCAAGTTTCCCGACGCCGTGCAAGAGGCCACCGGCCAGACGCCCGCACTGCCCGAACGCTATGCCGATTTGCGCGAACGCGAAGAACGTTACGAAATCTTACCGAATGACCTGCAAGCTGTTGAAAGCTTCATCAAGGCGCGTATCTGACTTTTATGGACCATCAACTCACCACCTTGCCCAACGGGCTGCGTGTCGTCAGCACCCATATGCCGCATGTGCAGACAGCGGCGATCGGCGTCTGGGTCGATGCCGGTGCGCGCAATGAGGACATCGCCACGCATGGCATTTCCCACATGCTTGAACATATGGCGTTCAAGGGCACGAAACGGCGCGATGCGCGCCAGATCGCCGAGGAGATCGAAGCGGTCGGCGGCCATCTCAACGCCTATACAAGCCGCGAACAGACCGCCTATTTCGTCCGGATCCTGAAGGACGATATTCCCCTGGCTGTCGATCTGCTGGCCGATATTCTGCAAAATTCGACATTCGACGGGGCGGAACTTGCGCGCGAACGCGACGTGATTTTTCAGGAAATCGGCCAGGCGCTCGATACTCCCGATGATCTTGTCTTCGACCGGATGCAGGAAGCCGCCTTCCCCGAACAACCGCTTGGCAGGCCGATCCTGGGCACACTGGACAGTGTCGGCGGTTTTACCGCAGATGATCTGTCCGCCTATATGCACAGCCATTATCACGGCACGACGATGGTGTTGTCCGGGGCGGGCGCCGTCGACCATGATGCGCTGGTCCGGCTCGCGCAAACCCATTTCGGCGCGCTTGCAACCGGTGCCCCCAACAACCCGCTGACCGCCGCCTATCGCGGCGGCGATACGCGGCAGGAGAAAAAGCTTGAACAGGCGCATCTTCTGCTCGGGCTCGAAGGGCTGCCATACGGCCATCCCGACTATTACACCGCGCAGCTCTTCACCACGATCCTGGGCGGGGGCATGTCATCGCGGCTGTTTCAGGAGGTTCGGGAAAAACGCGGCCTGTGCTACAGCATCTACGCATTTTCCGCCGCCTATTCAGATAGCGGGCTGATGGGCATCTACGCGGGAACAGGCGATACAGGGCTTGGCGATATTGTTGCTGTGATCGCCGATGAAATCGGTGCGATGGCAACCGGCACAAGCGCTGATGAAACCGCACGCAGTCGCACACAGCTGAAGGCCGGGCTGATGATGAGCCTGGAATCGCCGGCGGCCTGCTGCGAACAATTGGCCCGTCAGTTGATGATTTACGGCCGCATCATCCCAACCGGGGAATTGCTTTCCCGACTTGACGGGATCGATGAAAGCCATATCCGGCTGTTTGCGGAACGGCTGCTGAACCAGGCCTCCCCGACCGTCGCGGCACTCGGGCCAATTTCCCGACTTGCCAGCCATGACGAAATAAAGGCAAGATTCACGCTGCAATAGATTTCCCGGGGTGGGAGGGCAGCGCCGATGTCTATATTACGCTCACTGGGCGCGGCGGATAATGAATTATGCGTGGAAGGCAAGCATGTCTATCTGCGATTGCCTGTTTTTGGCGATTTCGACGCGTGGGCGGAACTGCGCGCGGAAAGCCGTGCTTATCTCACGCCCTGGGAACCGGTCTGGCCGCATGACGATCTGACCCGCCCCGCCTTTCGCCGCAGGCTGCGCCGCTATACGCAGGAATTGCGCGATGAGACGGCCTATCCGTTTTTTATCTTCCGCAAGCACGATAATGCGTTGCTTGGCGGCATCACTTTATCAAATATTCGACGCGGCGTGACCCAGTCCTGCTCGGCCGGATACTGGACCGGCGAACGGTTTGCCGGACAGGGCGTGATGCAGGATGCGGTCCGCGCCACCATCCCCTTTGTGTTTCGCGAATTGCGCCTGCACCGGCTGGAGGCCGCCTGTCTGCCGGAAAACGAGGCGTCGAAAGCCGTTCTGCTGCGCACCGGGTTTCAATATGAGGGGCTCGCACGGCGCTATCTCCGGATCAATGGTGCCTGGCGCGATCATTTGCTGTTTGCAATGATCGAAAGTGATCCGGCTGCACGCTTTATGACATAATCACTGTTAATTCGCGGCTGAATTCCGGTAAAGTCGGAAGTGATTCAAAGGGGCGGGGCGTTGGTCCCGGGGTTGAAAAGGGGTTTTGCATTGATACCGGTACGGCGCAGAATATCAGGCCGACCTGCAACTGTACGGCTTGTGCAGTTGCTGCTGGCTGCTGCCGTTACTGCCTTGCCGCTGTCGGCGACAGGCTCGGGCAATGTTATCCGCGATCGGGTCACCGGGTGCGGCACAAGCAATCCGTTCCCCGCAGAAGGCGAAAGCATCCGCTGGTATGGCAGCTGCCAGGACGGTCTTCTTTCAGGTCATGGCACCCTGATCTGGTATCAGAACGGCCAGGAAACTCAACGCAATGAAGGGACGTTCTGGGCCGGCGAAATGCATGGCCCGATCACGACAACCTATCCCGACAGGACGCAGCTGATCGGCACCTATCAGGCGGGCACCCGTAACGGCCAGTTCATGACCTTTCGTACAGATGGCAGTCATACGGTAAGCATTTTTGATCGCGGCCAGCTGATCTCAGAACGCCTTGTATCGGCGACCGGCCAATTGCCACCGCAAACCGCACCGCAACCTGCCACCGCCGGCAGCCCACAATCCGCAGCGCCCCCGTTGGCGCGCCCGACCGCAGCAATAGCAGATCGCACTGCTACTCCCCCAAATTGGCGTGACAACTTTGCGGGCGGCAGCGGTTTGGCGCAGGACACGGTTGTCATTTCCGGCAGCGGGATTGAAAACGGTTATATGGGTGCATTTCCGCCAGGCGCGGGAGGCGGCTATCAGGTTGCAAGTGCGGGCCGGGCGGATGCGCCGCGCTATCGCTCGAGCGGCAGCTATGGGGTCGCCCCGCCAGCAACAAGCACCTCGGGCCACACCATGTCCGGCGCACCGGATGCTGCCCATACTGACAAGCTGACACCGCGTAATGCGCCGCTTCCCCCTGCGCAAGCGCCCATGCCGCTTGCCGATGCAAACAGCTCTTACAGCCAGGCAGGCGCTGCATATTCCGCCCCGGCTTATGCACAAGCCCAACCAGCCGCACCGCAAGCCCAGATCGCGACACCCGAACAACGTTTCGTTGCCGCCTTCAGTGCCGAGCAGGCGGGCCGCACCGAACAGGCACTGGCCAGCTATGCCGCTTTATCGGCGCAATATCCGCATAGTCAGGCGGCACAGCTTGCCGGAGAGCGGATGGCCGTTCTCGATCGTGGCAGCGCGGTGGTACAACGCGCCGCGGTACCGGATGCACCCGCGCAATCGGCCCCCACCCTCATCGGCGGCAATGATGAGATCGGCAGTTATGTCTGCTCGCTTGAGGGGCTGTTTGGCGGTCAGTCGAAATGGTGCGGTATCGTGCGCGATTCAAATGCCGCTTATCACTTTATCGAAGTGACACGCGTTAAAGCCGACGGTTTATTCAATATCGGCTTTACCCGCGCGCCCTGTACAGGCAATACATTTATCAATTATTTCAGTCGCGGTATCCGCGTCACAGTTCCTAAAAACTGCATGGGACCAGTTTGGTGAAAACGCACATGAACATAGCTGCAAAACGCATCACCCGGATCGCCAGCGCGGGACTTGCTTTATCCTTGCTGACGACGCCGGTCATCGCACAGTCGGTTCTGACCGCGGATACTGAAATTTCCGGCGAGGCGTATCTGAACCGTCTGGTGGAAATCATGGATGATATCCGCCGTCTGGTTCCCGAAACCGTTGAAGGTGAAGGGCCGCTCCTGACAATCCTGCCCGAGACTGGTGAAACCGGCACCGAATTGGGTGCATTGTCGGATGCCGACAGGCAACTGGTGCAAGCGGGAAGACGGCTTTTTGATCTTTATCGGGAGGTAGGCGGCGATCCCGGCGGGCGCCCGCTTCTTATTCAGCGCACCGCCAATGGCCTGTTTTCCGCCCTGGAAGGCGAAAACGGCAATGTCTCCGCACAGCCGGGCGAAGCCTTGGCCGGCAGCTTGAACGATATCGCGGCCAATGACGAAAGGCTGCCGGGCGCTGTCGCCCCTGTGGTTGCTGCCATTGCCGATACGCTGGCCACCGCCCCCAATGCGGATGCCGCATTCGATCTTCTGGCGGCGCTCGAACCAGATCCGATTGCGGTGCTCGCCCGCAACCAGCGGATCGGGCTTACCATTACCGGACCCGATGTTGAAACCGCCGGACGTTTCGCGGTAATTGCCGGCCCTGCGGGAAGTACAGTGGGCCGCACAGCGGTCAATGGCGACACGCTGACTGCAAATATCGTCATCGGCCCGGATACTGCCGACGGCTTTGGCAAAATTCTGCTGTTCAGCGGCTCTGACTCGCTGACCCCCGTCACAAGCTACGATATTGCCGTGCGCGGCGGCGACACGGCCCCCCCGGCGTCCGAGCCCGATGATCATGGCGACACCACGGCAACAGCCACGCCGTTACTTGGCGGTGGCGTGCTTACGGCAAGCATCACCGGCCATATTGGCGGGGCGGGTGACGTCGACATGTTCAGCCTGACTGTCACCGCGCCGGGCAACCTGACCATCGCATCAAGCGGACCAACCGATATTACCGCCAGCCTGAGCGATTCAGACGGCACCCTTGTGGGCAGCGATGACAATAGCGGCAGCCGCTACAATTTCGCGGTTCAAAGTGCGGTCACGCCAGGCACCTATGTGCTGACGGTGCGCCATTGCTGTTCAGGGTCGGGCCGCTATCAGCTCGATACCGTTCTCAATCCACTATAGGACGGGCTGACCGCGGCAAGTTGAGGATATGCGCAGGTAACCCCCCGGGCACGCAGCCGGGGCAGTGCGGGGCGGCCGGGCAGTGCCCCGGCATTTTCGGGCTTTCAGTCAGGCTTTCAGCTTTCTTCCACATCTGGAAAAAGCTGTTCCTAACTGGCCCGCGCGCCCAAACCATATGTCGCAGAAAGACCGACACCTGCTGGTAAACGCGCGAACACTTGCCTGCGGCTATTCGCTGAATTCCTGACGCGGATGCGCAGCACCTTCCTGCTGAACCCGCAATACGCCCTGAAATTTACGGCCGATTTCATAGGTGGCATCACGATTTTCCTGCACGTTGCGCACGACGGTCGGTGTGATCATCACCATCAGTTCGGTACGCTGCGCGGTCTCGCTGGTGCGGCCGAAAAGATGCCCAAGCACGGGCACCGTATGCAGACCGGGAATGCCGCTCTTGCCCTTTGTTCCGGTTTCGCGGATCAGTCCACCAAGCAATACCGTCTCCCCGTCATGCACCGCAACGGTACTGAGGAAACTACGCTGCTGGATCGTCGGGGAATCGATGGTCGAGGTGCCCGAAGCCTGCGTATTCACCGCAGCACTGACTTCCTGAACGATCTCAAGCGTCACCATACCGCCCGAATTCACACGCGGCGTCACTTCAAGCAATACCCCGGTGCTGCGATACTGGACCGTGTTGACCGTGCGTGCATCATCGGTCAGCCCTTCCGATGTCTGGGTAATGATCGGCACCTCATCACCAACGCTGAGCCGCGCCACCTGATTATCGAGCACAAATACGGTGGGGGCCGACACCATGTTCACCGTCGTCAAATCCGACAGCGCGTCCAGAATAACCCGCGACTGATTGAGCCCGCCCTGCACCGTGAAGGCAAAACCGCCCGAGGGTGGCGTTGCCGCGCCCAAATTCGGGCTGATACTGGTCGGCGAAATGCCGGTCGTCAGCTGTGTGATACTGTCTGTCGCATTCCCGAACCCGCCTGTATCAAGGAAATACTGCACCCCGTAACGCAATGTGTCGCTCAGGCTAACCTCGACAATCTGCGCTTCAATCATGACCTGCAACGGCTCGACATCAAGTGTGCTCAAGACTTCCAGAATCTGGCGATATTGCTGCTCGCTCGCATGGATAAGCAAAGCATTCTTGGACTGCTCCGCGGTAACACGCGGCGCGGGGCCGTCCCCGCTCTCCCCCGCCTCGGTTTCGACATTCAATGACGCACCATCATCGGCTTTATCGCCGCGCGCCGCGCCAAAGATATCGCGCAAGGTCGTGACCATGTTGCTCGCGGAACCATGTTGCATGAAATAGACGAATATCCGCCGTTCGTCGGAACGTCTTGTCCTGTCAAGCCGCGCGATCCAGTCCCGCGCTTCCTGCAAATAGGCCTGCTGGGTCGAGATGACCATGACCGCATTCAGCCGTTCGATCGGCACAAAACGCACAAGCCCCGCAAGCGGCCCCTTGCCCGTATCACCGAAAATATTCTCCAGCTCGAGCAATATGGTCTCGACATCGACATGCTCGAGGCTGGTCAACAGAACCGCTTTTTCCGCCATATGGTCGACATCGAATACCGCAATCGTGTCGCGAACGGTGCGCAGTTCCGGGCCGCTTCCCGCCACAATCAGGATGTTGCGCGTCTCATCGACCGCCAGCGGACGCCCGTCGGGCAGCAGGGGCTTGATGATCTTGGCAAGCTCGGCAGCACCGATATAGGATAGCGGGAACACCTCGAAACCGCCACCATTGGCGCCAGGCATGTTCGCGCCGACCGCGCCGCCCGAAAAACTTTGCGCATCGGCAAGCGATACGCGATAGACCCCGCCTTGGTTGACCAGTACGGCATTCGCGCTCGCCAGCACCGCCTCAAGCACCGGTACAAGTCCCGCCGCGCTGATCGGTTCGCCTGTCCGCAGCGATGCCGTGCCCCGGACATCGGGATCGATGGTAAATGGCACAGCAAGCAGATCGCCCAGAATGACGCTCACAATCTCGGTGATTTCCGCGCGCTGAAACTCAAGCGAGATATCGCCCTTGCCAAGGTTGCGCTTGAGGGCTGACTTTGCCCTTTTTCCACCGATTGAGGGGTAAAACTCATCAATCATGGGGGCCGCCGCTGTCGCGCTCGCCTGCAAAGCGGGGGTTTGTGCCGCACGCTGTGCGACCGCGAACGCGCCGGGATTATAAGGTGCCTGCGGCGCCGGTTGTGGCTGAACGGCAGACACCGCTTGCGGCGGAGTGGCAGGGGGTTGCGCCGTTTGCTGCACCGTACAGGCAACAAGCGCCAGACCAAGCCCCACGGCAAGAAGCGGCCGTATCACCGCATTACCGACTAACCCGTTGTTCCGCAAAACAAACCCCTTCTTTTCCCCGCAAATCACCACCAGACCCGCTATTCCCGCTTGCCATGGAGCAGAAATATTTCCTCTGCACCGGCTTTTTCCAAAACGATGCGCCCATGCGCGATTTCAGTGATCGACCAACCGTCCAGCATTTCCCCCTGCTGAAGCCGTACCACTTTGTCACTCTGCCCGGTACGGATCAAGACAATGCGGCGCTCCCCCGCCACCACGACACCAACCACAGGATACCGCTCAAGCAACAACTTCTGCCCCGGCTGGGCAGCAACCGGGGCGTTGAGTGTGCTTGAGGGACGGCGGGAGGCGACAAATAATGGGCGCGACACTGTCTGCGAATAGTCCTGCAAGCGGGCCGGCATCAGCAATGTTGGCAATTGCACACGTTCGACGACCGTATCGTCATCTAGCCCAGCATCAGGCTGAATTTCGCCATATAGCCGCGTACCGATCGCATATCCCCAGGGCAAGACCGCGAGGACGGCGAGAACCAGGCATAAAACGATCAAGGGCGCGGCGCGGACATTCATGACGGTGCCGCTCCGGCTTGCGTCCGGAAACCGAAAATATCGAGCTGTATATCCAACCCGTCGCTTTCCTGCCCCTGGGGCGTACGTGCCCGGATATAAAGACGATCGAGGAACAAGACAGGACGGTGGCTTTCAAGCCCATGCAGAAAGCGCTGTAATCCGGCCAGGTCGGCCGTCGCGCGTACACGCCCGCCAACACGCCCGAAACCATTGACCACGCTGTCAGCCGACAAAGGTTCAAAACTCAACAGGCTGACACCGCTTTCCCCGGCCAAGCCATCGATGATTTGCTGCAACCCGGCTTGCGCATTGGTCGCAGTTGGTCCGGGCAACAACAGCAAATCATGCAATGCGCCGGTTTGCTCCATCGCGTCATCAGACTGCCCCGCCTTTTCCATATATCGTGCGAACAGAGCCCTTTGCTGCTGCGATTGCGCAAGCTGTTCATACGAATTTTCAAGCAGGGCCAGATAAGGGACCACAAGCCCGAACACAAACAGAAGCAGGGCGATGAAGAGGGCTGACAGTGCCAGAACCCGATCGCGCATTGATGGCTTACCCAATTCCCACATCATTCAGGCTCCACTTCGGAAGGGGTGCCTGACGCAAGTTCAATGGTCAGTTGAAACTGCTCGTTCCGGGTGGCGGGATCGCGCAGTACCGGCGCCGCAAATGCGGCTGAAACCACCATGGGCAGGGCCTCAAGCGGCGCAATCAAATCCGATGCCGACCGCGCAACTCCCTGTACCTGCAACATATTTCCTTCAAGCTGCAATTGCGCCAGATAGGCCGTGTCGGGCATAACCCGCGTCACAGCCTCCAGCATCGCGACAACGGGCGGGCGGGCATTGCGTTGCCCAATCAAGGACGCAAATCGGTCTTGCGGTGTGCTACTTGTTACTTTCTGCAGGCCTTCCGGCCCGAGCAACAACCGCAATTCCGCTGCCTTCTCAAGATTCTCCGATGTCTCGATATAGTTACGCAAGAAGGGCGACCCCATCGCCAACACAGCAAGTAGACACACAGCAAATTTCAAGCCGAAAGACGCCGCACCTCCCGGCGCGTGAATCCTGCGAACAGTTCTGCCTCTTTGCGAATTATCACCCACCGAAACCCGGTTGGGATGGATACCGAACCAGGCAGCGGCGGCCAGAACTTCTTCCACCGCTGCAGTTGGTATCACCGTGAATGCCACGGGCACTTTGCCACGCGCATCGGCCTTGCCGGTTACCGCATAACCGAAATCCACCTTATCTGGCGCAAAGGGGGTCTGCCGTTCGATCTCATCATCAAAGGCGCGGCGTCCCTTTTTCAAACTGGCCGCATCCATTTCCGCCAGACGCTGCAACCCCATATCCGCGGGTAATGACAATACGGCTTCAGCGCCCTGCTCCAACTGATTGGCCAGCACGGTCAATAATTTCTGATTGGCCGTTTCCGGGGAAGATTTGCTGACCGACCCGATGGTCGTCGTCTGCCTTCCGCGCATATGCTGTAAAAGGAAGCCTTGCTTTTCAGGAACAAGTAAGATCCTGTCCCGCGCCAGCCCGAGCCAAACGGCGATTTGATGGGGCAGCATGCTGCGCAGCGTCAGCCCCCACCAGCGCAAGAACCTGCCAACGGTGCCGACAGAGGCTATCTTTTCATCGTCTTCCGCTTCTACTTCGGAATCTTGATCGATTGCTTCAGACATGCATTCCCGCTACTTCGCCTACCCGAATCGACGCTACCACCCAGCATCGCAAGATGACAGTTTGATCGCACCAACGAATATCACACAGACTGCAAAATATCCGCAGCTTCAGCGTCGATACCAATGCACAATGCGATAGGGCGCGTCACTGTCACGGGTAAGCCACAGCGCCGCTTCCGTCGCCGCCACCGCCCCCCCGGGCAGTTTGACCTCAGCAACTATATCATAGGCCAGCCGGTGGGAACGCCCGGGTAAACCGCTCAATGTGACGGCCCGCCGCACATCAGCCCCGGCATATTGCGGATCCGCGCCCTGTTCGCGGCAATTCACCGTCAATCCCGGCAGCAGGGCTGCAAGTTCCCGCGGTCCAATGCCAGGCAGTCGCGCAATGTCGCGCCGGGTTTGCCACGGGGCAACGGGAATAGCATTGGGCACCGCCACTTGCGGCAGCGCCGGCAATTGCCCGAACCCGCTCGGGGACAGGTTTCCCGAAGATCGATAGCCATCCTCGCGACCGGCGATGACCGCCTCGGTAAATTGCCGTGCCGAGGCCGGCGAAAGCCCGACCGCAACCGCATAGGCCGATAACAGCGGTGCCGGTGCCCAGTTCAGATCGATCTGACCGCAGGAATCGCGGATCGTCACCGCGATTTCCGCCGCATCATCGAAACGCAATGTAAAGCCCGCCGCGCCGCCAAGCTCAAGCTCTGCCAGATCGTCGCTGGACAGCAGCAGCAGGATAGCGCGGTTGATCCCGGCTTCCGCAAGGTTTTGCGCCTTTTCGACCGCGATCAGATTACGCGCAAGCCGTGCCTCGCTGCCGGCCGTCATGAGCAAGCCGCCCACAAGCCCGCCAAGCAGAATGACGACCCACACCGCGAGCAATAATGCAACCCCGCGCTGGCCTGCCATTGGCCCGGCATATGAAGGGCCCGTCGCTTTGGTTTTTTGCGATCCCGTCATCTTGTCAACCAAAGGGTGGCGGCTGTGTCGCCGGGGCAATAATCAGCGCGGGCCAGAATTGTCCACCGTCGCCGGGCGTGACATTCAGCCGGACAAGTTTTGGCAATCGCTCGGCATTTGCCCAGGCGCGATGCCACCGGGGCGCGGTTTCAGGGGGCAGGATACCGTAATAGCTGAACTGTCCATCACTGAGTTTCGGCATCAGCACGCGCTCCGTTTCCCCCTGCACATAAAGCAACGCTGCCCCTGTCTCCCCCTGCTGCAAACGCAGAGTGACAAGCACCGGCGCAACACCGCCCTGTCCGGCAAGCGGATAGGCAGGAAAGCGTAATGTCTGTTCCTGGCCGTTGAACAGCAGCTTATTTTTATGCGCTTCGCGTCGGGTAAGGGGGGGCATGGCCGTCAACTGCCGACGCAGCAGCTGCTGAACGTCGCGTATCTGGCCGACATCATTGCTGATTGCCGAGGCGCGCCCGGCCCCGGACATACCCGCTGGCAACAAGCCGGCGATCAGCACCGTTATCAGGCCCAAAATCGTCAGGGCGACGATCATTTCAAGCAGCGTAAAACCGCGCTGATTTTCCATACCGCGACAGCTGATCATTTGCCTTTCCCGGCTTGCGGTTGCACGGCCAGGGTCGTCAGCTCGACCGGCGCGCCACCGCCGGGCGGGCTGACTGCCACGGTGACACGCATCAGACCGTGACCTGCGGCAGACGTTGCAGGAAAATCTGCAACCGTACGCCGCCAGCGATAGCCCACAGGCAGCGTACCGGTTTCTTCCGCCGGCAGCGCCGCGGCGCGTACCTTGCCTTCGGCCATCAGTGACTGCGCCATAAGTAACGCATATTCGGCTTCCGCCGCGCGATCGACACTGCGCAGGCCGGCCACGATACCGCCAGCAAGCGCCGTCAGCCCGAAGGACAGGATTGCCAGCGCCACGACCACCTCAAGCAGGCTGAACCCTGCCTGCGCCGATGATCTGGTCGGCCCGGCGGTATCCGCCGCGAGAGATTGACGATTATCGCGCACCGACAGAAACCTTGCCCGTCAGCCAGTCCAGATCGACAACCCGCTGGCTGTCGTCAAGCGAAAGGACGATTTGGGCCCCCGTCGCGCTGCCATCGGGAAAGAACCTGACCTGCCGGTCTTTGATAGGGTTTTGGGCGGCCGCTGCTTCACTGCCTCCCCATTCCCTGACGCTGAGGCGGATATCGGGATCTGACACGCCTGCGGTCGGGTCCAGTGCAACTGATCGGCCCTGCAACAGAGCCTGCGCCC
>CALAQW010000059.1 GCA_937888955.1 uncultured Alphaproteobacteria bacterium
AGTGTGGAGATGGTGAAGTGTGGAGATGGTGAAGTGTGGAGATGGTGAAGTGTGGAGATGGTGAAGTGTGGCGCGGCGGAATTGACCGGTTTTGCGGCGGAATGCTACCCATAACGGCAATCGCAATTGAATTTCAGCAGACCGCCCGCCGATATAATCCAATTCGAACCGGGCGACTGCACTCATTGGAAACGTCTTTATGGATCACCCGCAAGACAGGGCTGAAACGTCGGCCTGCGCCACAACGCATGATGCCACCGATGGAAATGCCGCTAATGGCAAAGTTCAGACCGGGCAAAATGCGATCTCGGCGCATAATCTGCAAAAACATTATCGCGGCGAACATGGGCAGCCCCCCAAACATGCGCTGAAGGGCATCGACCTCGAAATACCGCGCGGATCGATTTTTGGCCTGCTTGGCCCGAATGGCGCCGGCAAGTCGACCTTTATCAATATTCTGGCCGGCCTTGTCATCAAGAGCAGCGGGCAAGTCAGCATCTGGGGTTTTGACATCGATCGCAACCCGCGTCAGGCGCGCGCCTCGATCGGCGTCGTGCCGCAGGAGCTGAATATCGACCCCTTTTTCACTCCTGCTGAAATTCTGGAACTGCAGGCAGGCATGTATGGGGTGCCCAAAGCGCAACGCCGCACCGCCGACATCCTCGCCGCCATGGGCTTGAGCGACAAGGCGGATGCCTATACCCGCACCCTGTCAGGTGGCATGCGGCGGCGACTGCTTGTGGCCAAGGCCATGGTGCATGCACCGCCAATCCTGGTGCTTGATGAACCGACGGCGGGTGTCGATGTCGAACTGCGCCAGCAGCTTTGGGACTATGTGCGCGACTTGCACAGGCAGGGCACAACCATCGTGCTGACCACCCATTATCTTGAGGAAGCCGAGGAACTGTGCGACCAGATCGCGATCATCAATCATGGGGAGGTGGCTGCCTGCGAACCGACGCCGCAGCTCCTGTCGCGCATTGACGAGAAGATATTGCTGGTCCGCCCCGACAGCCCGATAGAGGGTCTGGCGGCAGAATTGTCGGAATTTCAGGCGGAGCTGAAGCCCGATGGCCAAATCGCCATCGCCTACCGGCCAAGCGAAACCAGCGTCGAGGAAATTCTTGCGCGACTGCGCGCCCATGCCATTGCCATCCGTGATCTGACGACTGTCGAATCGGATCTTGAGGATATTTTCCTGCAGCTGACACGCGAACGGGCGTAAGGCGCAAGAGGGGCTGCCGCGCGCTGTCTAGTCCGGCACGTCAAGATCAAGCCCTGCAAGTGCATCGGCATAGGGACGCCACCGCCCGACCGCATGGCTGTCAATCCGGCGCCCCTGCTGCAGGCTGCTGGCGGTGACCGGGGCATAATCGGCCGCCGGCCGCGCCAGCAATTCGTCGTGCCATTCAAGGCCCAGATGATCGAAAATCGCTTTCGCCCCGGTTTCAGGCGCTGCCACCAGATCCTCATAGACGATATCGTGAACTGGCAAAGGCAATACCTGCCGCCAATGCGCCATCAGCCTGCGGTAACCGCGATAGAAGGCCGCGATATCCGCAAGGCGATAACTCCAGCTCAGATTGCCTGTGAAATTCTGCGTATAGCAGGACCAGACCACATCCCGCGCATCCCGCTGACAATGCAGGATCACCGCATCGGGAAATAATCGCGCGATCAGGCCAAGATGCAGGAAATTGACCGGCATCTTGTCGCTGACCCATGCCGCATCGGGATCAATATCGGTAAGGCGGGCGCGATAGCGTGCCGCCAATGCCTTGCGCCGTTTCTCGGGCAGTGCCCTCAACGCCGCAGGATAACCGCCGGCCTGTTCCGCGATCAGCGCCATCTCGGCCAGTTCGCCCCCGGCGGTAACCGCCCGATGACGCGCCAGCAGCCCCTCAACCAGTGTCGTGCCCGATCGGGGCATGCCGATGATGAAGAGAGGCCGCCGCCCTTCTGTCTCGGCCTGTGGCTGCCGCGCGAAACTGCCCGCCGGACTTGCGGCGATAATCGCATCGATCTCGGCTTTGAATGCATCAGGGAATGCATCGGGCGAGAAAGCCTGCCCTTGGCTGCGCGCCGCATAAGCCGCCTCCGCCGCATAGCGGTTGAATGCATCGAAATGCAGCCGCGCCTGCGCGAAATCGCCTGCCGCATCCGCCTGCATTGCCAGCACATGATGGATGCGGCCTCGTCCGGCGGGCGGAATTGCCGGGTCGTCGGCGCGCGCCGCAAACCGCGCGATCAGTCGGTCAGGCACCGCAATACCGGCCTTGATCCCCTGCCCCAGCCCGTAAAATGCATTGATATGCCCCGGATCGATGTCAAGCACCGCCGCATAGGCCGCCACGGCCGCCGCCGCATCGCCGGCCGCTGCCTCGATATTGCCGCGCGCGTAAATGATGGCGGCGGAATCGGGGGCGATGGCCTGCGCCGCCCGCAAGGCTGCCCGCGCGTCTGCCGCACGCCCCGCATTCTTGTACGCATTGGCCAGATTAAGCCGAAACCCCGCAGAACCGGGCGCGGCTGCCACCGCATGCTCGAACGCGGTGAGCGCCCGACCAACCTCCCCCAAAGCCTGACAGGCAAGCCCGATCCCGTTATGAATACCCGCATCCTCAGCGCCCAGCACCAGGGCCCTGTCAAAAGCGCGGATCGCGGCACGGTTATCGCCTGCCTGCAACCGCGCGAGCCCCAATTCAGCAAACAACCCGGCGCTATCGCCGGCCGAATCCTGTCGTACCGCTTTCTCAAGCAGCCGGACGGCGCGCGAAAAATCCCGCCCGGCCATCGCCGCGCGCGCCTGCGCGCGCAGGCTGTCCACCTTTCCCGCCTTACCCGCCAGAACACCGGCCTTTCGGGCACTTTGTGCAGGCTTGCCTGTCTTGGTTTTTCCCATCTCAGCAGCATAGGTGCTGCGCACGGGGACGCAACTGTTCACAACCACTTGTCAACGGCAATTCATTTGAGTAGGTTCCGCCCCTGACTTGAGCGGCGGCGGCGATTTACCCGCAACGCCCTCAACTGCGCCGGTAGCTCAGCTGGATAGAGCACCAGACTACGAATCTGGGGGTCGGGAGTTCGAATCTTCCCCGGCGCGCCATCTCACTTCTCCCGCCTGCGATTGCTGCTGATACATTAACGGCAAGACAGTATCGATCGGAGCGTATACGCCTGTTTCCTTTTAATACGCCGAGAGCTCGGCAAAAAAGCAGCAGAACGACCACCCGTTTAGAAGGTGCGAAGGCGAGCATTGAAACACCTTCTTGGTAAAGGAAGCCTTCGACGCGCCTCCCCTTTTACGCAACTCCCATTGCATCGCGCCCGACCTGTGGCGCTCATCCGGCATCGAGCCAGACCGCGCCTGCAATCGTATCGCCAATTGATCCCGAGCGGGAGATTTCGATCACCCTGCACCCAACGATCAAAGGGATGACCGCATCCCCCTGAACCGATATTCGCTGCAGAGTTA
>CALAQW010000060.1 GCA_937888955.1 uncultured Alphaproteobacteria bacterium
TCGAACTGTATTGTTGCATGGGAGACCCTTGATCGGGCAATACCTATCCTTGCGGATCTGCAAAGCGGTGACACAAAGACCGAGGAATTGCAGAAGAAATATCCGTTGGCGGAAAGGGTTGTTGCCGGCCTCGTCGCCGATGGACTTGTCAGCTATTGCGATATTGGCGGTGAACAGGGTGTCCGCCTGACAGAGAATGGCGAAGAATTTGTCAAACGCGGCGCACGCATCTCATCGAAGTTCTAGCTGCGCTGTCTTGATTGCCGCCCTGTGCCGCTGCGGGCGGTTGGGCGCGCGAGGATGCAAGCGGGGGGAAAAGATGAATATTATCTGGCTGGGCGTCCCGTTATGGGGCTATGTGGTTGTCGGCCTGCTGGGTGGACTTGTGGGAATTGCCGAACTGATTTCGCGCTATCCCGATTCGCCGGTCCGCGCCGTGGCAACGCCACCGGGAATATTCTACGCCACCATCAATCTGCTGGCGGCGATCGCCGCGCTTGCGATCGGTGCCGTGCTGTCCGATACGCAGCCGGTTCCCCATGAAACGCCCCATGGCGAAGTGCTGTTGTTTCGCACCGAGGATCTGCTGATATTGCTTGCAACCGCCGGTTTCGGTGCGCTGGCCTTCCTGCGCACCAAACTGATCACATTGCGTGTCGGCGATGCGGATATCGGGGTCGGGCCGAGTTTTATCCTGGATACACTGCTGCATGCCGCCGACCGGGCGGTGGATCGGGCCCGCGCCGAACCCCGCGCACAGCTGATCAGCGACATCATGGCGCCAGTTTCCTTCGAGGAGGCAAAGCTGGTTCTGCCGACCTATTGTTTTGCGATCATGCAAAATGTCTCGGTCGAGGAGCAGCAGAAGGTCGCCCTTGAAATCGAGGCTTTGTCCGGCGTCGACATGCCCGATCGGGTAAAGGCACTCAATCTGGGGCTGCTGCTGCTCAATATTGTGGGCGTGCATGTCCTGCGGATCGCGGTCCAGAATCTCGAACAGGAATTCGCTGCTGCCGGGCGCGTGCTTGAATCGGTCGAGCAGGAAATGGAAGGAATCGATTTCGACATCGCGATCGTGAACCTCACCCCGCTATGCGCGGAACTGGCTGACATGCCTGAGGATCAGCAGATCGAGGTCGAGTACGAAGTACAGCGCATGAAGGCATTATCACTGACAGACCAGACGCGGCGCTATCTGTTCGGCCTGTTCCTGATCAAGACCTTCGGCGCGGATATCGTATCAAAAGCGATCAAAGCGATCCGCGATGACATTTCCCTGTCTGAGCCCCCCCAACCTTCCTTGCCGCACCCCGCGCCGCCCGAACAGGAATGATTTCCCTGTTCGCTTCCCCCCTGTCTGCGTTAGGCTTACGCGCATAACGATAATTCGGAGGGATAGGCGGAAATGGCCAAAGGCAAGAAGTTTTCACCGGTGCCGACACCGGAGACCCTGCATTACTGGGAGGGCACAAAGCGCGGCGAATTGCTGATCCAGCAATGCGACGATTGCAGCACACATTATTTTCCGCCGCGACCTTTCTGCCCGAAATGCGCCTCGCGTAACGTCGCGGTGAAGAAAGCCAGCGGCAAAGCCACCCTCTACAGCTATGTGATCAGCCACATGCTGCGCCCCGGACAGGAGGATCCCTTCGCGATCGCGGTCGTTGAACTTGAGGAAGGGCCACGCATGATGACAAATATCGTCGATTGCCCGCAAACGCCCGAAGCGCTGGTGCTCGATATGCCGCTTGAGGTCACTTTCGAGGAATGGGATGAAACGATCACCCTGCCGAAATTCAAACCCGCGGGAGGGGCTGCATCATGAAACCGAAAAGCGTAGCGATTGTCGGCGCCGCCGAAACCACGAAACTGGGCGTTGTGCCGGAGATGTCGGAACTGATGCTGCATGCCGATGCCGCGCTGAATGCGATGGCGGATGCGGGGCTAAAACCTTCCGATATTGACGGTGTCGCAACAGCAGGCCCCTGGCCCACCGATATCGCCCATTATCTTGGCATCACGCCAAGCTGGGCCGATGGCACCATGGTCGGCGGCTGTTCCTTCATGCTGCATGTCCGGCATGCCGCCGCCGCGATCAATGAAGGGCTTTGCAATACCGTTTTGGTGACCCATGGGGAAAGCGGCCGTTCACGCATTGGCGCGCGCGGCTTTGGCGGCGGTGGCGCCAGCTCGCTTGTGGGGCAGTTCGAACAGCCTTACGGGATCATGGGGCCGACCACCATGTTCACCATCCCCGCCCTGCGTTACTGCAAGGATTACGGGGTGGGAATCGAAAAACTTGCCAATGTCGCGGTGGTGCAGCGGGAATGGGCGCACAAGAATCCGCGCGCGAGCCTGCAGGAGCTGACAACGCTGGATGAGGTCATGAATGCGCGCATGATTGCCTGGCCGTTCACCAAGCCGATGTGCTGCCTTGTCACCGATGGCGGCGGCGCGCTGATCCTGACAAGTGCGGAACGTGCAAAGGATTTCCCGCAGAAACCGGCCTATATCCTGGGCACCGGCGAAAGTGTCGAAACCCCGCTGGTCAGCCAGATGGAGGATTTCACCAGCTCCAGGGCATTTCGCGTATCGGGGCAGAAGGCATTCGCGGAGTCAGGTATCTCCCATGCTGATGTCGATCATCTGATGATCTATGACGCCTTTGCGCATCTGCCGATTTACGGGCTTGAGGATCTGGGCTTCTGCGAACGCGGCGAAGGCGCCGACTTCATCTGGGAACGCAATACCGCACCGGGCGGCAAGCTGCCGGTCAACACGAATGGCGGCGGGCTTAGCTATATGCATTCGGGCATGTATGGCATGTACGCCCTGCAGGAAGGGGTGCGGCAAATTCGCGGCATCGCACCCGCGCAGGTACCCGATGCCAAAATTTCCGTCGTGCATGGTGTGGGCGGCATGTTCGGGGCAAGCGGCACCATCATCCTGGGTAATGAAGCACCTTGAACAGGTAATCGCGGCCGGGCCGCGCTAGCTGCCGGCAAGCGCGACCCTGGCAAATAAAGTTGCCCGGTCAGGGCCTGCCTGGCGTTCGGCAAGATCGCGATTGCGGCGCGGCCCACGTGCCCAGATGCGTAGAATACGGCTGACGATCGCAGGATCACGCAACGCGGCGCGCGGATCTTCTTCCAGCATATGAAACCCGCGCATCAGCGCCCGGAACACGGTGATATCGGCACGCGAGGCCGGGCCGATTGCCTGCTCGACGATATGCCGCGCCACGCGCGCGCGAAAGCGTGGCTGATAATCAGGGTCACGCGCACGCTCAGCGCGACGGATCGCCTGCGCATCCTGCTTCACCATGATATCGTAATAGGGACGGATCTCGCGCATCTGGGCGGCATAGAAAGCCTGCGCGCGCGCCAACGGGTCGCTGGTTTGAGCAATGACGCGCGCAAGTAGATGCCCCTGAAGAAAGCCTGCCGAACAGCCGCGCCCGTAAAGCGGATTGCTGCGGATGACCGCATCGCCAACCGCGAAAAAATTGCGCACGACCGGGCGCGGCCCACGCATATAATGCCGCCACAGACTGTCCAGCCCGCCCATCGCGTAAACATCGCCCATCGGTTCGGCGCAAGCGCGGTCCGTCCAGGGACTGACGCCGGGCAGTTGCGCACAAACCGCATCAAAGCCCGCGGCCTTGCGCACCAGCGCGCGCAACCCGTCCTCGATTTCGGGCACAGCAAGCGTCACCGAAAACCAGCCATTATCGGCGCGAAATACCCCGAATTTCAGATAGCCGAGATCGGCCACCGAAGGCGCACCCCCGCGTGGCGGCTCGGATCTGCCGGGGCGTAATCTGTAATGACGGGTAAAATATACGATACCCGCCGGCGCACTTTCTTCAGCGATCCGCGCTCCGGCCTTGCGAAGCAAGTCGGGAAAGGGAGAAGTCCGCCCTGATGCATCGATAACAAAATCCGCCCGCAATTCCTGCTTTTCCCCCTCGCCGATCCGAACCCCTGAAACTTCGGGAATACCGCTATCGGGTGACAGAACCAGCCCCTGCACCCGGCAATCTGGCACAATTTCTATACCCGGCTGGGCGGCCGCGAACCGGCGCATGGCAAGCTCAAGCGTTACCCGGCGGCTTGACAGCAACGTAAAGTCATCGTCGGCGGCAAGCGCGTCATAGCCATCAAGAAGCTGTGGCGGCAGGCTTGCCGAAAATGGCAACTTCCGCGCGCCCATTTGCAGCAGCGTCGCGAGCAGTTCGGGATAATGATCACGCAACAGAACATAAAGCCGCGCGAGAAAGACATGGGAATGACGGAACTGCGCCACGCCGCGGCGGGGCCATTCGGCGAAGGCGCGGTCGGGATCATCGCTTCCGGGCGGTGGATCCCGGTCGATCACCGTTACACTGACGCCTTGCCTGGCGAGGGCAATCGCCGTGCCAAGCCCGGCAATACCCGCGCCGACGACAATTCCTTTTTCCGGTCGGACATTCTCTTGCAATTGCTGCCCCCTTACGCTTGCAATCACATATGAGCATCATTCACATGGTTCCGAAGATCCAGCTTACAGTGCTGCCGCGCAAAAACCAGTGACGTCAATCGCCCCGGCGCGGAAACATGCGCGCGCGGAGCCAGTTAGCCAGACTGTTGCCCGCTGTCGCAAGCCGGTCGAATGCCGCATCGCGGCGCGCATATTCGTCGGGCGGCAGTGCAAACAAGCTATCGCGCGTGACACATGCCTGTTCAGGGTCAAGCTCCTTGACCAGCCGGGCGGGATTGCCAGCGACGATGGCATTTGCAGGCACATCATCCACAACCACCGCCCGCGCGCCGACAATCGCATTATCGCCGATCGTTACCCCCTTGCCGACAAAGGCACTGTCCCCGAGCCACACATTGTCCCCGATCACGACCGGGCTTGTCGCCCCGATGGCCTGCGTCCGGTCGTAAAGATCGTGCCAGTCCGCATCGGTTACATAGACGCCATGCGCCAACATGCAGCCATTGCCGATTCGGATCTCGGTCGCGGAAGAAATGCGCACCGCAGGGCATATCAGGCAATCATCGCCGATTGCGATATGGCCGTTGGTCTGCTCGCCACGCCAGACGCTGAGCTGAACCCGCCCATCGCGCGCCGAGACGATATGCAGATTGGCGCCAGCGACGACCGGCCCGCCATGAACCCATACATACCAGGGTTTGAAAAACCTGTAGCCCGGTCCCAGCGCATCGAAATCCGGTTCGCGAAAATGCCGTGCCCAGCGGGCTGCAAAGGCCATCAAGCTGCGCTTGACCCAGAAGGGCCTGTGATATATTACACAGCGTGTTGGAGCTGCGCTTGACCCAGAAGGGCCTGTGATCGTACCGCATCAGTTTCCATCTTCTGCCGGGGAAACCCAACACGCTGTGTAATACGGGCCGCAGCACCGCACGACAACGCCATGGGGTGCCTGATTGCCGCGTATGAAACCCCGTTTTGGTCAAATCAAAAAATAAGGATGCGATCCGACAGGCACCGGTCCCGGTGTAACCCAATTTGGCCGGCCACACTAGGGTCGAGGAAAGACCCACCCGCCAAAGCGGGGTCAGGCCTCAAGCGGGACTTGTTCGAGACGCCGTTCGGGGCCGTTATATTCGTTGTCGACCCGGCGGCGTCTGCAGGGTCCGAAATAGGTTGGCGAGCGAACAAAAGAGCGCGGCTTGTTGATGATCGCCATAAGCCGGGTGAACATGGCTTTTGCCGATACAGGTTTTGCCAGAAATTCCGTGGCGCCCGCATCGCGCGCCTCGACCACGTGATATTTGTCGGAATAGCTTGTCAGAAAGATGATCGGCACATATGGGTTGGGGCTGTCACTCGCGGTGCGCACCAGCTGGGTGAATTCCACCCCGTCAATGCCCGGCATCTCCCAATCGACGATGACGATATCGGGGCGGTGGGAGCGCATCGCTTCAAATCCGTCCGCGCCATCGCTTGCTTCATAGATATATTCAACGCCCAGCGCCTGCAGGATGCCCGACACGATACGCCGCATATTGACGTGATCGTCGATCACCAGCACGCTGACTGCTTCAAGTCCCGTATCTGCCACTCTTGCCAGCGGCCGCGTTGCCGCAGCCTCCCTCGCCATCATACACCCCATACGACCCGGCGATCAAAACGCCGCGGCAATTAGCGCATAAAGTGCATAATAAACGATTAACTATCGCAATAAGTGTTATCCGGCGATTCTGGCGACACCCCAGTAATTAAAGCCAAACACCCGTGGCGTGCCGGGCAGATACATGCTGTCCGCCTGTTCAAGTGTGAAGCCCGCTTCCTCGATCAAGGTGAAAATCCGCCGGTTGAGATTGCAACCGCCGCCGATTTTCTGCCACACAGGATTGATCCGGTTCTGCCATTTCAGGACCCCCGCATCGGGCGCTTCCCCATGTTCGCAGAACAGCAATCTGCCGCCGGGCTTCAGGACACGGCGCATTCCCTCAAGGGCTGTGTGTGCATCGGGAATCGTGCATAGCGTGAAAGTCGTCACCACCGTATCGACGCTGTCTGTCTCAAGCGGAATTTCCTCGCCAGGCAGATCGATAAACTCAAACGGGAAACGCAACTGCCCGACGCGTTCTGTGGCGATCTGCCGCATCTCGGGGGACGGTTCCAGCCCGAACAGATGCGTCACCCGCGCGGCATCGTAATGCGGCAGGTTTAGCCCTGAGCCGATGCCGATCTCCAAAACCCGGCCTTCCGCTTGCGGCACGACCTTTTCACGCTGCCGCCGGGTTGGCTTTGTTCCGCACGCGCTATCGATCAATTTCGGTAAAATCCGCTTTTCATAGAAGCCCATCATGCATCCTCCCCTTGAGCGCGAACCATTAGAAATTAGTTTTCGCCACTTGCAAAGCATGGAATTTGCTTCTTACTCTTAGGGCGTAGTCAGCGTGCTGTATCTGGTAGTCAAGGGGGAGCCGGCCAATGTTTCCGCTGTCGCATATGCTACGACGCTTCGTGCAGTCGGGATGTCTTTATGTATTTGACCCGGACGGGAAACGTCATGTTTTCCAGGGAGCTGAACCCGGGCCTGAAGTCACGATGCGACTGCATGACCGGGCTTTGATCTGGCGGCTTGTGCTCAATCCCGAACTCGCGGCGGGCGAGGCCTATATGGACGGGACCCTGACGTTCGAGAATGGTGGCGTTGCCGAATTTCTGCGGCTATTCGCCCGCAATCGCTATCATCTGGCCGATCATCCCGTGCAGGTGCAGATGCAAAAGCTGCGGCTTGCCCTGCGCCGCTTTCACAATCGGCGGATCAATCGGCAGAAAGCGCAAAAAAATGTCGCGCATCATTATGATCTGAACCGCGAGCTTTATGAATTGTTCCTTGATCGGGACATGCAATATTCCTGCGCCTACTTCATCGACCCCGAGGACACGCTCGAACAGGCGCAGGCGCAGAAGAAGCGGCATATCGCGGCCAAACTGCAATTGGCGGACGGGCAGCGCATTCTCGATATCGGCTGTGGCTGGGGCGGCATGGCGCTGTATCTGGCGCAATGCGCGGATGTCGACGTGCTGGGCATCACCCTGTCGACCGAACAGCTTGATCTCGCAATGCAGCGGGCGGAAGCAGCAGGACTTGCAGACCGGGTCAAATTCGAGCTCAAAGACTATCGCGAGCTTGACGGAACATTCGACCGGATCGTGTCGGTTGGCATGTTCGAGCATGTTGGCACCGCCAATTACTGGGACTTCTTTGCGCAGATCAATCGCCTGCTTGATCCCGACGGTGTGGCATTGCTGCATTCGATCGGCCATATGAGCCCACCGAGCACCGCAAGCCCCTGGCTCGACAAATATATTTTCCCCGGCGGTTATTCGCCGGCCTTGTCGGAAGTGTTGACAGCGGTCGAACCCAATCAGCTTTGGGTGACAGATATCGAGGTCTTGCGTGTCCATTACGCGCAGACGCTTGAGGAATGGAACCGCCGCTTTCAGGCGAATCGCGCCCGTATAGCCGAGATTTATGACGAGCGGTTCTGCCGAATGTGGGAATTTTATCTGATCAGCTGCGCGCAAATGTTCCGCACCGGCGCGCAGATGGTGTTCCAGATGCAACTGGCCCACAAGCGCGATGCCGTACCGCTGACACGGAACTATATGTTCGAAAATGAACGGCGATTGGCGGAAGCAGGCGACATCGCCAACGCAGCGGAATAAGCCGCGGCGCCTGCCGCGGGTTTATCGCGCGGCGGGCGCTAAATCTTCCCCGAAGAATGCGGTTTGTGTAATCAGTGCAATTTACCGCTGATATCTGCGATACTGCGATCGACCAACGTGCGCGCCTTGTCGGCGGACAGGTTTTCGGCAATCACCTTGCGCGAGGCTGCAATGGCGATATCGACGGCCAATGCCCGCACTTCCTGAACCGCCTGCGCTTCGGCCTGGGCGATTTTTTCTTCCACCATTGCGGTACGGCGCGCCACGGTTTCTTCCATATTGGCTTTCATTTCGGCGGCCAGCTGCTCCGCCTCACGCCCGGCGCGATCGACGATATCCTGGGCTTCCTGCTCGGCATTCGCCGTGCGCCGCTGATAGCTGGCCAGCAATGCCTGCGCTTCCTCACGCAGCAACCGCGCGGCTTCAAGCTCCTCTGCGATTTCCTTGCCGCGCGCATCCAGCAATTCGCCGACCTTGCCGGGCACCTTCAGATACAGGACCAGGACCACAAACAGCAAGGTGGCGATCGCTACCCATGTCGCGGGATCGTAAAGAAAGTCCATGCTAATTAACCCTCAGCCTATCAATCCTGAAACGCGATTTTCTGCGTCATCCCGCCCGTAATTCGGCATCTACCGCGGTCGCAACCGCATCCGTGTCGGCCGTATCGCTCAACAACTTGCCGATAATCGCTCCGGCCGCATCCGATGCAACGCTCCGGACACTTTTCATTGCCTCGGCTTTTGTCGCGGCAATACGCTCTTCCGCCTCCGCCATGCGGGCATCAAGGGTCTGCTGCAGGCTTTCGGTATGACGTTCCACATCGGCGGTCAGCGTCGCCCGGGTCTGCGCGGCGATTTCATGTGCCTTTGCGCGGGCATCCGCCAGCGCGGCCTCATAATCCTTCAGCGCATCTTCGGCTTCTTGCTTAAATCGGGCCGCATCGTCAAGATCATCAGCAATTTTGTCGCGGCGCTGTTCCAGCACAGTAGCGATACGTGGCAACGCCCCGCGCGCGAGCATCAGATACAGCAACCCAAATGTGATTACGAGCCAGACAATCTGTGGCGCGAAATCTTCGATGACCAATTGAGGCATGACCGGATTTCTCTAACTTGTCAGTTCAGCATGCACCCGACGGCCCTTATTGCCGTCGGATAAACTGTCATTGCACGCGCCGCGTGAAAGCCGCGGCGCATGAACCCATCCGCTGTGTTAGACCACAAACAGCAGGATAAGGGCGACAACCAGACCGAACAGGCCGGTTGCTTCCGCCAGTGCAAAGCCCAGAAGCAGGTTCGGGAACTGCTGCTGCGCGGCAGACGGGTTGCGCAACGCACCCGACAGATAATTGCCGAAGATGTGACCGATACCGACGCCCGCGCCGGCAAGTGCGATGGCCGCCAGGCCGGCACCGATATATTTACCCAAAAGCGCTGCGGCTTCTGCTTCCATTTGACCAGCTCCTTCTGTGAATTTTCGCTGTGAGACTCAATGATTTGTTATTCGTTCAAGCTTTCTTTCCGGCATATCGCGCCACCAATTAGCGCCGAGATATGCCATTCCATCCGCCCTGTCCGTTATCCGGTCCTATCCGTCAGTTCAGTGCAGATGCAGTGCGTCATTGAGATAAATGCAGGTCAGCACCGCAAACACATAGGCCTGCAGGAACGCGACAAGCACTTCCAATCCAACAAACGCGACCGAGAATGCCAGCGGCAGCCAGCCTCCCCAAATTCCCAACATGACGATAAACCCGCCAAACACCTTCAACATGGTGTGGCCGGCCATCATATTGGCGAACAAACGTACAGACAGGCTGATCGGCCGGCTGAGATAGGAAATCACCTCGATCACCACAATCAGCGGCAGCAGCGCGGCAGGCACGCCATGCGGCACAAACAGCCGCAGATAGCCTGCCCCATGCTTGATAAAGCCAAGGATCGTCACGCCGATAAATATCGCAAGCGCCAGCGCAAAGGTGACGATGATATGGCTTGTCACGGTAAAGGTGTAAGGCACCATGCCGATCATGTTGCAGAACAGCACGAACATGAACAGCGTAAAGACGAAGGGGAAGAATTTCTGCCCCTCGGGGCCAACCGTGTCGCGCATCATATTGGCGACAAATTCATAGCTCAGCTCGGCCATCGATTGCAGCCGGCCCGGAACCAGCGCGCGATGCCGCATACCCATTGTCAAAAACAGCACGATCAGGCCGGTCGCAACCACCATGAACAGGCTGGAATTGGTGAAAGAAACATCGAAACCCGCCAGATCCATCGGGATATAGCGCTGGATTTCAAACTGCTCCATCGGGCTGTGACTGAACGGATCGTGTTGATCTGCGGCCAAAACCGTCTCCCTCGCACTTTCACTCGCAATGACGGCCGGATGCCAGTCATCCCAGCGGGCATCATCTGCCCGGACCGTATTTCACTTTTCCGGACCGGAAGCGGACTTATCCACCGTTTCCCGATCCGCTTCCGCCGCCGCTGCGGCATTCATCTGATTGGCCGTCCGAACGACATTCATGATGCCGGCCGCCACTCCCAGAAAGAAGAACAGCAGCAACAACCAGGGCGACGTTCCCAACCACCGGTCAAGAAGCCAGCCCAAAAAACCTCCGACCGCCACGGCAGCAACAAGATCCGTACTCAGCCTGATGGCAACGCCCATCGCGCTTCCCCTGCGCGCATCCTGCGCCACAGGTTGTATCGCACGACGCGCAGCCGCCAGGCGGGCGTCGAAATCGCTCCGCGGTGTTGATTGCTGATCGTCGTCCATGGCCAAATCCGCCACTATCACCCGACATAAGGCAAGTTACAAAGTACACCCTCGCATCCGGAACGACATGTAGGATCTACACAGCATTCCCGAAGGATACGGACTTTGCGCCCCACCTGAAAGAGCCTGCAAACTACCCCGCAAGATTGCGGCGGTTCCGATTCCGGAAACCGCCAGCGATCGGGGCGCACATTAGTGGGGGGTCCGATGGGTGTCAACGGAAGAATTATCGCACAAATGCCACAATCCGCCGCACTTCTTTCGACATTGCCCCGGCAGCGTCGCGCAACATGAATATCAGCCCGCGACACGCCATAATTCGTGTCTGTCATGGCGTTGAAGTTAATCGGTGAAATCACACGGAAAGCGGCACGCGCCATGCCGGGGCCTAGCCGACAGCACGCAACTTCTCAGCCCGTTCCAGATCGACCGAAACAAGCTGACTGACCCCTTTTTCGGCCATGGTAACCCCGAAAAGGCGATCCATATGGGACATGGTGATCGAGTTATGGGTGATCACCAGAAAACGGGTTTCCGTACTGCGGGTCATCTCGTGCAGAAGATTGCAGAACCGTTCGACATTCGCGTCATCCAGCGGGGCGTCCACCTCGTCCAACACGCAGATCGGCGACGGATTGGTCAGGAACACCGCAAAAATCAGCGCCATCGCCGTCAAGGCCTGCTCGCCGCCCGATAACAGGCTCATCGATTGCAGCCTTTTGCCCGGCGGGCTTGAGAGAATTTCAAGCCCCGCCTCAAGCGGATCATCGGACTCGACAAGCGCCAGCCGCGCATGCCCGCCGCCGAACAGATGCGTGAACAGGCGGGTGAAATGCACATTCACACTTTCAAAGGCTTCCAGCAGCCTTTCACGCCCCTCGCGATTAAGGCTTGCAATCGCCTGCCGCAACCGCGCGATGGCCGCTTCAAGGTCCTCACGTTCACGGATCATGCCGTCAAGCTGGGCCCGCAACTCCTCGGCCTCCTCATCGGCGCGCAGATTGACCGCGCCCATATTCTCCCGCTCACGCCGCAGCCGGGTCAGATCCTGCTCGACCTTCTCGACTGTTGGCAGGCTGTCGGTATCCTTCACCTCGGCAAGCGCCAGCGTATCGCCCGGCGTACAATTCAGCCGATCCGCAATTTGCGCGGCCAGATCTTCGGCGCGTTCCGCCGCATTCTGGCCCGCGGCGTGGCAACGGGCCCGTTCCTCGCGCCGATTGGACAGCTCCTCCTGCGCGTCGCGCACTTCCTTATCGCAATCGGCAAGCGCGGTCTCCGCCTGCTGCAACGCATCGGCGGCAACCCGGCGACGTGCCTCGGCCTGCGCGATCTGATCAAGCAGCGCCGCAATCTGGGATTTCAAGGCATCAGGTTGCGCCTGCAGATGCGCGAGCTCATCTGCGAGCTGCACCGCACGGTCACGCAGAATTCCCGATTGCTTTTCCGCATCCTGCCGCCGTGTGCGCCAGGCCTGCATCTCGGTTCCGATCGCGCTCAACCGTTCCGCGCGCGCCCGCGCATTGCGTTCATAGCCATCCAGCGCGCCTTGTGCCTGCACCAACTGTGCCCGGCGTTCGGTCAGGACCGTACGCGCCTCGGCCACGCTTTGCTCTGGCCCTGCTGCCGATTCGAGTGCCGCATGCGCTTCTTCAGCGGCTGTGAATTGCGCTTCCGCCTCAGCCAGTTCCAGGGCAAGCCGCTCGCTACTCTCCGTCAGGCTATCACGTTTTGCGGAAAGGGCGGCCGAAGCCCGCTCTGCCTTTGCCTGCGCATCAAGGGCGCGACTTAATGCCTCTTCGGCAGCCCGCGCCGATTTGCGCGCCGTCATTTCGGCCTGCTGCAATTGCTGTACCTGCGCGGCGGCTTGCTTGTGCACAGCCTCCTCCCGCGATGCGGTCTTTGCCGCCGCCGAGAACTGATCGCGCAGCTCCGCATGGCGATTGCGCATCTCAAGCCGCTTGGCCGCCGCCGTCGGGGCCTCCGCCGCCGCGGTCAGCCCGTCCCAACGCCACAGATCGCCCTGCAGGCTGACAAGCCGCTGCCCCGGCAACAAGGCGGGCTGCAATGCCGGCCCCAATGCCGGTTCGACGATGCCCACCTGCGACAGGCGCGCGACCAGCTCATCAGCGCCGGACACGAATCCGCCAAGCGGCGTTACACCATCGGGTAGCGCCGGCAGCGGTGTCTGCAATGCGACAAGTTTCCAGAATGCCGGAGCCGCCTGATCGGTCGGGTAATTCAGATCATCCCCGAGTGCCGCCCCCAATGCGGTTTCATAGCCCGGCGCCACCTGCAATGCATCGACAAGCGGCGGCCACAAATCTTCTTCATCGCTATAAAGCAGCTTTGCGAGCGCCTTCTCCTCCGCCTCCAGCCGCCCCGCAATCTGGCGCGCCTGATGGAACGCTTCGCGGGCATCGGCTTCACGCTTCTGCGCAACACGGTAGCGCTCTTCCAGTTCGGTCAGGCTCGCCCGCGCAGCCTCCAATCCGCTTCGGGCAGCCTCAGCGGCATCGATACTCACCTGCACATCGGCAATCCGGGCAAGCTCTGCCTCGGCTTGCTGCCGTTCACGGCCCGTCCGCTCCACCTGTTGCCGCAGTTGCACAAGGCGTTTCTCAGCCTGCGTCAGTTCACGCTTCAGGCTTTCCCCGGTCGCACGAATTTCCGCCAACCGCCGATTGGCCTGATCAAGCGTTTCCTCCGCCTGTTCCACAGCACTTTTCGCGGTAGCGAGTTGCTGCCGCAATTCACCATCGGCGCCACGCTGCTCTTCCGCCGCGGCGGTGAGAGCTGCCTGCTCCTCGACCAGCCGGGTATGCGCCGCCTCCGAATCGGCAAGCAAACGCGATTCGCGTGCGCCATCCTGTTCCGCCTGACGCAGCGCCTGTGCGACACGTTCGGTTTGCTGGGCCAGCCGGCTTTCTTCAGCGGCCAGCCCGTCACGCGCCACCGTCAGCCGGTGCAGCGCGGCCGCCGCCTCCGCCTCGGATTTGCGCAGCGGCGGCACCGCTTCGCTTGCTTTCAACTGCGCGTTTGATGCGGCCGCATTGCGCGCGGCGGCCGCATTGACCTGCGCTTCTGCCGCCTCCAGCATATCGGCGGCACGGGTCACTGCCTGGGGGCAGCTGGCCGCCCTC
>CALAQW010000061.1 GCA_937888955.1 uncultured Alphaproteobacteria bacterium
GGGGAGGTTGCAATGCGTATCGGAGTATTCACACCTTTTTCCAACCCGTTTGCGACCGCCGCAATTATCAAGGCGGTGGGGCAGGCTGCGGATCGGGCGGGATTTGCCTCCATGTGGCTGCCCGAGCATGTGGTGCTGTTTGACGAATATGGCTCAAACTATCCCTATTCGCCCGATGGCAAGCTTGCGGTCCCTGCCGAGTCAGGATTGCTTGAACCGTTCACGACCATGGGGTTTCTCGCCGCCTGTACGGAGAATATCCGGATCGGGACGGCGATCTGCCTGCTGCCGCAGCGCAATCCGGTCTATGTCGCCAAGGAGGTTTCCAATCTCGACTATCTGTCTGACGGGCGGATCAATCTTGGGATCGGGGTCGGGTGGCTGAAAGAAGAATTCGATGTCCTTAATATCGATTTTGCCCGTCGTGGTGCGCGGACCGACGAATATATTCAAATCCTGAAAACGCTGTGGTGCGACCCGGTATCCGAATTCAGCGGTGAATTTCACCAGTTGCCTGCCTGCCGGATGTATCCGAAACCGGTGCAGTCGCCGCATCCGCTACTTTATATCGGTGGCGAAAGCGATGCGGCATTAAAGCGGGTGGCACGTCTCGGGCAGGGCTGGCACGGGTTTAACCACACCGCCGAAACAGCGGCGGAGCGGATTGCAAAACTGAGTGCGTATATTGCCGCGGAAGGCCGCGCGCGGTCTGATGTCGATGTGACGGTCGCGGTTCCCATGGGGCTTGAGCTGTCGGTTGACGATGTGAAGCGGTATCGCGATGCGGGGGTTGATCAACTCACCATCCCGGTTTTCGCCGCGGATGTCGATCAGGCGAAGGATATGATTGATGCCCTTGCCGAAACCATTCTGACGCCGGCCGCCGCTTTATAGCCGCCATATTTGTGTTTCTGCGATCGCTGCGACGGCTGGCCGCGCATTACATCCCATGGATGTCGCGATAGCTGCGCAGATGGGCGATGCTGTCGGCGTGATAGACGCCGCGCGCCAATGCCCGCGCGACGCAGTCGGCAGCAAGGCTGCCAATCACCGTAAGGTCCGCGGCAGCCGATGCCGACAGCGGCACAGCGCCGGTTGCAAGCACAAACAGCGTATCGCCATCGAACGGGGTATGGGCCGGGCGCACCGCGCGCGCCAGACCATCCTGCGCCATGATCGCGATCCGCTGCGCCTGGGCGGGGGTCAGGGCCGCATTGACCGCGACAACGCCAATCGTTGTATTGCCGCCCGGCGCGGTATCGGCCTTGCTGCCTGCCATGGGGGCTGGCGTATCGGGGCGGGTTGGCGGTTGGAGCATGCCAAGTTCATCGCCGAATGCCAGTGGCTGCGCCCAGAAGGCGGCGCTGCCGGGTATCACCGGTGTGCCGTAAGGGTTGGCGGCGATCAGCGCACCGACCTGCAGGTCCTTGCCCGCTGCCCAGCCTGGCCAGATCGTGGATGCGCTGCCCAGCCCGCCTTTATACTGTCCGGCGGTTGCCCCAAGCCCCGCGCCGGAATTGCCAAGCGAAAACGCCTGCGCCGCGTGCTCGCAGGCACTGATCCCCAGATTGCGGTAGGGCGGTGTCATCCCCCAGCCTTTGTCGCCGCCATTGCTGAGATCGAACAGGATCGCACTGGGTACGATAGGAGCCACCATGCCCGCAGCGGGCAACCGGTAGCCGCGATCTTCTTGCGACAGCCAGGCAACCGCCCCGCCTGCGGCATCAAGGCCGTAAACCGAGCCGCCCGATAAAATCACCGCATCGACCGTATCGACAAGACAGGTCGGCCCAAGCGCATCGGTTTCGCGGGTGCCCGGTGCGCCGCCGCGAACATCGACCGCCCCCACGCAGGCGTGATTTGGCAGAACGACCGAAACGCCGGTAAGGGCATGATGGTCTTCCGCATTGCCGACCATGATCGCGTCGACATCGGTGATAAGGTTGCGCGGGCCGGGGATGGGGGCGGATTCTTGCATGCGCCGACCCTAATCGCCGCCATGGGGACGGTCAATCGGCGTTGCAACGGGCGTGATTGGCATTGCTGTCGCGCTTGTGTGCGGCATAATCGGAACCCGCTCACCCTGTGCGTCAGGGATCTGTGCTGTCTGGAAAACAGGGAGAGAGTATGCATCCGATCATTCGCCATCTGTGGCGACCGCGCCGCCGCGTTGTTCTGGCGGCCATGGTGTTGATGGCCGCATCGTTTGCCAGCGATATGGCCGGCACCGCCCGCGCCGATGAAATGCGCAAAAGCGGCATTGCGGGCCGGCAGATGGTCGCGGCTGCGCATCCCCTCGCTGCCGCAGCGGGGCGCGACATATTGCGCGCAGGCGGCAGCGCGATGGATGCGGCGATTGCCGTGCAACTCGTCCTGTCGCTCGTCGAACCGCAATCCTCGGGCATTGGCGGCGGGGCTTACCTGCTCTACTGGGATGCGGGGCTTGCGCATCTTTATGCCTATGACGGGCGGGAAACCGCACCGGCATCCGCGACCCCTGATCTGTTTCTGGGGCCGGATGGGTCGCCAATGGCGTTCATGGATGCGATGGTCGGGCCACGGGCTGTCGGGGTGCCCGGTGTCATGGCGATGCTTGCCAAGGCGCATGCGCGGCATGGCAAATTGCCGTGGCCGGCACTGTTCGGGGATGCGATCAGGCTTGCCGAGACAGGGTTTGCCGTGACCCCGCGCCTGCACCGGATGATCGCGCGCATGCCGCGCCTTTGGCAGTTGCCCGGCGCGCGGGCGCTGTATTTTCTGGACATGCCGCAATCCCCCGGTGCGGTGCCGCCGGCGCAGCCGGTGCCGCTTCCTGTTGGCAGCACACTGAAAAACCCGGCCTATGCACAGACCCTGCGCCTTCTGGCGCGCGACGGCATTGCGCCATTCTATGAGGGAACGATCGCTGCCGAGATCGCCGCCGCCGTCAGGCAGGCATCGGAAGATGGCGCGGTCTATCTGACGCGGGCTGATCTTGCGGGCTACCGGCCCCTTGAACGGCAGGCGATCTGCCGCCCTTATCGCGCGTACCGGGTATGCGGCATGCCGCCCTCGACATCGGGCGGGGCGGCGGGGCCTCCCGGGATGGGTTGATATGGCGGCATTTGGGCGGGCTGACGGTTCTGCAGATATTGGGCTTGCTGGAACCGGTTGATATGGCGGCATTTGCTCCCGGCTCGGTCGATGCGGTGCATTATATTTCAGAGGCAAGCCGGCTCGCCTATGCGGATCGGGATCGCTATATCGCCGACCCTGCCTTTGTCGATGTGCCGGTGACTGGGATGCTCGACAGCGGCTATCTGGCCCGCCGGACACAGCTTATCCGGCGTGATCGCACGCTTGGTATTGCCGGTGCTGGTCATCCGCCCGGTGTGCAAGGCAGCCCGCATGCGCCCAATATGGCGGTCGATCACCCCTCGACCACGCATTTCTCGATCGTCGATCGGTGGGGGAATGCCGTGTCCATGACAAGTTCGGTGGAAGCGCCCTTTGGCAGCCACCTGGTGGCTGGGGGCTTCATACTGAATAATCAGCTGACAGATTTTTCGTTCGTGCCGGAGGCTGATGGCAGACCCGTTGCGAATGCGGTTGCGCCGGGCAAGCGGCCGCGCTCCTCCATGTCGCCCATGGTGATTTTTGGTCCCGATGGCAAGCTGTTTGCTGTCGTGGGGTCGCCGGGGGGCAGCCGGATTATCGCCTATGTCGCGCAGACGGTTGTTGCGCTGATTGACTGGCAGATGGCTATGCCGGCGGCGATCGCCCTGCCGCGCCATGTCAACCGCAACGGGGTGCTCGAGCTTGAAGCGGGCACTGCGCTCACCGCGCTTGCCGAACCTTTGCGCGCGCGCGGGCATGAGGTTGTCATCGGGCCGATCGCAAGCGGGCTGCACGGTATCCGGGCTGTCGCGGGTGGCTATGAGGGCGGGGCGGATCCGCGGCGCGAGGGAATTGTGCTTGGCGACTAGCTGCTTTTCGCGGTGTCGCGCGATTGCCGCAGCAGGGCGGCAAGCCCGATCAGCGCGGGATTGTCGCGGGTAATCAGATAGCAGGGGATCGCCGCCATATAGCTTTCAAAGCGCCCTTTCGCCTCGAACCGTTGCCGGAACAGGGTTTTGTTGAACAGCGGGCCGAGCCGGCCTGCAATCCCGCCGGCAAGATAAATCCCGCCCTTCGCGCCGAGTGTGAGCGCCAGATCGCCCGCCACCGCGCCGAGCCAGCCTGAAAAAAGATCAAGCGTTTCGACCGCCCGTGCATCGGTGCCTGCTGCGGCGCGCTGTGTGATGTGTTCGGCGGTGAGCGCGGCTGTCTTGTGCTCATCGGCCCTGGACGCTGCGCCGTCGATGATCGCAAGCGTTCGATAAAGTGTTGCGATGCCCGGACCCGATAAAATGGTTTCGGCGGAAATGCGGCCGCGTTCGGCAAGCAGATGCCGGAAAATTTCAAGCTCCCGGTCGGAGGCGGGCGACAGCCCGACATGCCCGCCCTCTCCCGACAGGGCAATCGCCGTCTCGTTCTTGCTGATAAGGCCCGACACCCCAAGCCCGGTTCCCGCGCCAAGCACCCCGGCCGGGGCAGCAGGGTCGGCTTCACCGCCGCCGATCCGGTCGAGATCGGCCAGGCCCAGATGCGGCAGGGCATGGGCGATGGCGGTGAAGTCATTGATAATCTCAACCTCGGCAATGCCGCAGGCCGCGGCGATCTGGCGGCGATCGATAATCCAGGGGCAATTGGTCATCGCGATCACGCCGTCTGAAACCGGCCCGGCACCGCAAATGGCGGCCGCCGCGACGGGGCCTTTGGCATGCTTGTCGATAAAGGCGCTGAGCGCTTGCGGAAAATCCGCAAAATCGCATGTCTGCATCACCACAGGCGTACCCGGCGTGCCATCCGCCTGTGCCAGGGCGAAACGCGCATGGGTGCCGCCAATATCGGCGACGAGATAACTGCTTGCAGCGTCCGCGCGCACCGTTCAGCCACCGCTGCGGGTTGCTGTCGCGACGGCTTCCAGCCGGCCGATAAAATCGTTGCGCCAGGCGGCCACATCCTCGCGGCGCATCCGGTCCATCATCCGGTTGCGGCGTTCAAGCCTTTCGTCAAAAGGCATGTTGAGCGCGGTCTGCAATGCCTCCGCTACTGCGTAGATATCGTAGGGGTTGACGATCAGGGCGCCATCGGCCTGCTTTGCCGCACCCGCAAAACGCGACAGGACAAGCACGCCCGGATCATCTTCGGATTGTGCGGCGATATACTCCTTGGCGACCAGGTTCATGCCGTCGCGCAAGGGCGTGACAAGGCCGACGCGACTGGCGCGGTACATGCCGGCAAGCGCCTGCCGGCTGAACCCGCGATTGAGATAACGCAGCGGTGTCCAGTCATAATCCGAATACTGACCGTTAATATTGCCGGCCATCTGCTCAAGCTGCTCGCGGATGTCGATATATTCCGCCACATCCTCACGCGAGGGCGGGGCGATCTGCACGAAGGAGGTGCGGCCGCGATTTTCGGGATAATCGGCCAGCAGCCGTTCGAAAGCTTCAAAGCGCTGCGGCAGCCCCTTGGTATAGTCAAGCCGGTCAACGCCGATCACCTGCAGCCTGTCGCCCAGAACATTTTTCATCCTGTTGAGGTGCAGGGTTGCTTCGCGCGAGGTCGCGAATTTCTCGAAATTCTGTGTATCGATGCCAATCGGTATGGCGGCAGCGACAAATGTGCGCCCGAACGCCAGCACCCGCTCGTCATCAAGTTCCGTGCCGCCCAGCTCGTTGACGATGTAATTGACAAAGCAACGCCGATCGCCCTCGGTCTGAAAGCCGATGATGTCATAGGCGCACATCGCCCGGATGATCACCTCATGATTGGGCAGGGTGGTGAAAACCTCGGGCGCGGGAAACGGGATATGCAGGAAAAAGCCCATCGGCTGGGTACAGCCCATCCGGCGCAGTTCCGCGCCGAATGAAAGCAGATGATAATCATGCACCCAGATCAGATCGTCATCGGATAAAAGCGGGAAAATCGCTTTCGCGAAGTTTGAATTGACCCGCAGATAGCCCCGATAATTATACCGATCATAGGTGGTCAAATCGATCCGGTAGTGAAACAGGGGCCATAAGGTGCGGTTCGCGAAGCCTTTGTAATATTCCTCGTTATCTTCCTCGGACAGATCAATAGTCGCGACCGACAGCGGGCCATGTTCCTCGATCTTGGGTTCGCCGATGCCTGCTTCCGAAATCTCGCCACTCCAGCCGAACCAGAGCCCGCCCGAACTGCGCAACGCTTCCACAAGTGCCACGGCAAGCCCGCCTGCACGTGCCGATTCATTGACCGGCCCCACGCGGTTGGATACGACGACAAGACGGTGGGACATTCTGTTCCCCTTTTTACGCGCGACACCGGATAAGATTATATCGCTCAGACCGTCTGCTGCCAGGTCTTGCTGAGCCGGGTCGCTGCATTGATGATTCCAACAAGCGAATAAGTCTGGGGAAAGTTCCCCCATAATTCATTGCTTGCGGGGTCTGTATCCTCCGACAGCAGGCCAAGCCGCGTACGGCAGGCCAGCATATTTTCAAAAATCTCCCGCGCTTCATCGGTCCGTCCCACCCGCGACAGGGCGTCGATATACCAGAAGGTGCAGATATTGAACGCGTTTTGCGGTGTGCCGAAATCGTCATTGGTGACATAGCGGAACATATGCGGCCCCCGCTTCAGCGCGCCTTCCACCGCATTCAGGGTTGCGATAAAGCGCGGATCGTCGGCGGCGATGAAATTGACTTCCCCCATCAGCAGAAGGCTGGCGTCAAAGCCGTCTTCATCGAAGGCGTGAACGAAGGATTGTTCGTTCTCACTCCAGGCGCGGGTCAGGATCGTCTGCTTGATCGTGTCCGCGCGTTCCTGCCAATAAAGCGCGCGCGCAGGCAATGACAGATGGGCAGCGATTTTGGCAAGCCGGTCGCATGCGGCCCAGCACATCAGCGAGGAGGAGGTATGTACCCGCGCATGGGTGCGCAATTCCCACATCCCCGCATCGGGTTGATCATACAGGCGGAAGGCCTGTTCGCCGACGCGTTCCAGCCGCTCGAAATCGGTCAGGCCGGGCGGGGCGAGCAACCGTTTGTCGAAGAAGGCTTGCGCGGCCGCCAGAACCGCATTGCCGTAAACATCATACTGGAAATGCTCATAGGCCTGATTGCCGACCCGGACAGGTGCATGCCCGCGATAGCCGGTCAGCCGCGTTTCGATCCGTTCCACAAGTTCGGCTTCAAGCCCTATTCCGTAAACCGGCTGCAAATGGCCGTGCAACTGCCCGTTTTCCGCCATGCTGACGATATTCGTCAGATAGCGCAGATAGTCTTCCATCGTCTCGACTTCGGCGAGGCTGTTCAGTGCACGGACAACAAAGAATGCATCGCGCAGCCAGCAATAGCGATAGTCCCAGTTCCGCTCGGTTCCGAATGCCTCGGGAATGCTGGTTGTCATGGCGGCAACGATGGCGCCGGTTTCCTCGAATGTGCAAAGTTTCAGCGTGATCGCCGCACGGATAACGGCTTCCTGCCATTCAAGCGGCAAGGCCAGCCGCCGGACCCATTGCCGCCAGTAATTTTCGGTGCGCTCCTGAAATTCACGGGCGGTTTCCTCGACCGCTCCTTGCAGGGTTTCATCGGGGCCAAGAAACAGGCTGGTAGGCGTTGTCAGAACGAAAGGCGTCTCATTCAGGACATAGCTGACCGGCGCATTCGTCGTGACACGGATCGTATAATTGCTGCTGACATAGCGGATATGGTTCGATCCGTGGGTAATTGTCGGCAATGTCGCGCCATAATCGAATACCGGGCGCAGGCGGATGCGGATGCGCGGGGTACCACTCAGCGGGCGTATCCGCCGGATTAAAGTTGTCGGCCGGAAACTGCGCCCTGACAGGGTGAAACGGGGCGCAAAATCACTGATTTCAATCGCATTGTCATGATTGTCATAGAGCCTCGTCACAAGGATTGCTGTGTTTTCCTTATATTCCTGCTCGCTGCGGACCTTGCCGATCAACTCGACGTCATAAAAACCGATGTCAGAGTCCTTGCCGCCGTTCAGCAAGGCGCAGAATACCGGGTCGCTGTCAAAGCGTGGCAGGCACGCCCAGACAACGCGGCCATCCTCGTCAATCAGCCCGCCATAGGTGCAATTGCCGACGACCCCAAGCTCTAATGAAGACACGCGCTTGCCTTGTGCATTATTTCTACCGCCTTATTTATCAGCCTGCCCGGCCAGAACTTCTGCAACTGCATGCAGCCAATTGATCAGTGCAGCCTCGCTTTGCACGCGATGGGTGGCGGCACTTGGTCCCGTCCCCACCTTGATGGAAATGCCACCCTGGGCATTGATCACCGCAAACCCGTCCTCATCGGTGACATCGTCACCGGCGAATACCGGTGTACGGCCCGAAAAGACCGGATCATTCAGAAAGTCTGCAATCGCATGGCCTTTATTGGCAAAGCAAGGTTTGATTTCGAGCACTTTCTTGCCGTCCAGCAGATGGTAGCCCTCAAGTTGCGGCAATAGCCGCGCGACGGCGGCGCGGCAGGCCTGTTCCTGTTCGGGCGCCTGCCGGTAATGCAGCGAGAAGGAGTGTGTCTTGTTTTCGAACACCAGACGCGGTTCGGCAGCTACCAGCGGGTTGAATTCGCTCTCAACCAGCGACTGCACCCCCACAGATGTTTGCGGCGTATGTATTCTGCCTGCGCTGTCGCGCTTTTCAAGCCCGTGCTGTCCGGCGGCCGTCAGCGCGGCTGGCGCGAGCAGCGCGTCAAGATCATCAAGCGGCCGGCCGGTGATAATCGCCAGTGCGCCATCAAGCTGCCCTGAAAGCCGCATCAGCAGTTCAGGAAGGGCGGGGTCGATTTCCACAAGGTGCGGCGCGGGGGCGATTTCCGCAAGCGTGCCATCGAAATCAAGAAACAGACACCAGCGGTCGCCGGCGGCGGGCAGGGGCAATGATTGCATCAAAAAACTCACAAACCGATCAATACGATTCCTATGCCTGAACCGTTACATCTAAATCTCTATATCGCCTCAGCGATAGGCGATGAAGAATAACCGTTTGAACGGTAATAATGTCTTGCCGTCCTCACGGCGCGGATAAGCAGCAGCAAGGCGCGCTGCCAATTCACAGATAAAATCGTTCTGCTCGCCCGCGTCAAGGGCTGCAAGCAGGGGCACAAGTGCGGTCCCCTTTATCCAGTTCAGGACCGCGTCCTCTCCTTCCAGCACATGCAGATAGCTTGTCTCCCACATATCTATCAGATGGCAATCTGCGGCCAGCAATTGATAGTAATAATCGGGGTCCGCAACCGGCGCTTCGCGCAACCGACCCGAAAGTTTTGCGCGGAAGGGCGCGGACTGTGCGACGGCTGCGATGATCCTGTGACTTGGCGCATCGAAGTTGCGCGGCATCTGCACAGCCAACGCCCCGCCTTTGGCTACCGAAGACAGAAGGCGGGGAAACAGGACCGCGTGATTGTCGAGCCAGTGCAGCAAGGCATTCGAATAGATAAGCGCAAAGGGGGGATCAGCCCGCCATTGCGCGATATCGGCACATTGCCAGTCGATATCGGGGGCGCTTTCGCGGGCTTTTTCAAGCATGGCCTGTGAACTGTCGATCCCGGTTATTGCCGCCTTGGGCCAGCGTTTTGCAAGCAAGGCGGTGCTGTTGCCCGGTCCGCACCCCAGATCGGCGATGCGCGCGGGCGCCTCGAGCCTGATATGGGCAAGCAGGTCGGCTGCCGGGCGGGTCCGTTGATCAAGGAACAGGCCATATTGCGCGGGATCCCAGCTCACAGCTCAGCGGCCCTTCAAGGCGATGATCTGTCCCATGGCCGCCGGTTTACCCTGTGCGCCCGGATTTGCGATACGCGCTGGAATTTCGATCCGAAACAGGGTGCCGTGGCTGTCGGTTTCGACAAGCTGCAGTTCGCCCCCATGGGCAAGGGTCAGTTCACGCGCAATGGTCAGCCCCAATCCCGTGCCGCCCTGTTTCAGTGTGCCGGCGAATGGCTCAAACAGGTGCGCGCGCGCTTCCGCCGCGATGCCCGGACCATTATCTGCGACATCGATTATCACGCAATCGCCGCGCTGTTCCGCCGAGACGCGAATGTAACCTGCCTTCTGAATGGCCTGCGCCGCGTTGCGTCCCAGATTATGCACGATCCGGAAGATATGGTCCGGGTCCGCATCGATTTCGAGCTCGGCCGGTACCGCATTGTGCCAGTCGATTTCAGCGCTGTCGGGCAGTGCAAGCGCATGCCCGATCTCGTCGATCAGCGGGGCGAGCGCGAAGCTGATCCGCCGGGGCGGATGACTGTCGGCCCGGCTGTAGGACAGGGTATCGGTGCACAAATCGATTGCCCGGCCGATCGATTGAATAAGCCCTGGTGTCAATTGCCTGACGGTCGGGTCCTTCAATGCGGAAAGCCGGTCTGAAACCAGTTGCGCATGGGCAAGGATATTGCGCAGATCATGGCTGATACGGCTGACTGCGCCGCCCAGCTCGGTGAGATGCTTTTTCTGCTGCAATGCCTGCCGGACGACCTGTTGCATGGCGGCAAGCTCGGTCTCGGCGGTGCCGACCTCGTCGCTGCGTTGCGATGGGATAATGATATTCTCGGTATCTTCGGGTGCGGTGCGGAAGCGCACCATGCTGTGGGTGATCGCGCGGATCGGCCGGATCAGAAGCCAGTGCAGGGTGATATAGATCAGCCCTGCCGTGATGATCGAGATGACAAGCGACAGCGCCAGAATGTTGCGCGAATATTCATACATCGCCGTGCGCAGGGGGGCTTCCAGCATCACCATGTCGATGACGCCGCCACGCGCACCGTCGGGCGCGCTGATGACGCGGATCCGGCGTGGTGTGCCTTGCAGCATCGTGGCCAGCGCATCCCGAACCGCGGCATAGGCACTGACATTGCGCAGATCGAATTGCGTGTCGACCGGTTCGGGCAGGGCCCCGCCCAGCATCAGATAACGTGCATCGTTACGCCGCAGGGCGACGGCCAGCACACCGGCATTTTCAAGCAGCTCGCTCTCAAGCATTTGCGGCACCGAATTATCCGGCGATGCCTCGACCGCAAGGGTGGCAATCTGCGCGCGGGTAATATGCGATTCCAGAAATTGCAGGCGAAAGCGCGCGATCGAGGGGACATAGATCAGCACTTCCGACAGCAGGACAAAGCCGATGGTCAGAATCATCAACCGGCCCGACAAGCCGATATAGCG
>CALAQW010000062.1 GCA_937888955.1 uncultured Alphaproteobacteria bacterium
GGCGCACCTATCAGGCATGCTATCGTCTGCTGCGGCTGGCGGTGCAGGCTGGTCTCACCATGCGGATGTGGCGGCACCGGGTGCTGTACCGGCAACATCTGCGCGGGCTTGACGATCATCTGCTCGATGATCTCGGGTTGACCCGGGCCGAGGCGGAGCGGGAGGCGGCACGCCCCTTCTGGCAGCGTGGCTGGCGCGATGACTGAGCCTCGGACGCTTCCGCTTTATCAGATTGATGCGTTCGCCGCGCAGCCTTTCAGCGGCAATCCGGCGGCTGTCTGTCCGCTGGACCGCTGGTTGCCGGATCCGCTGATGCAGCAGATCGCAGCGGAAAATAACCTCGCGGAGACGGCCTTTTTCGTGGCCGATGGTGAGGATTATCACTTGCGCTGGTTCACACCGCAGGTCGAAGTGCCGTTATGCGGACATGCGACGCTTGCTTCAGCTTTTGTGATTTTCGAATATTTGCGGCCCGAACTGCATGCGGTCGGTTTCCGGACAGCGAGCGGTCGTCTTGACGTATCGCGGGAAAGCGATAGCGGGATGCTTGCAATGCGGTTGCCGGCGCGTGAATCTGTCCCTTTTGCCGATGATACGGGACAGCTTGTCGCCGCGCTTGGGCGCGAACCGCAACTGCTTTTGCGCGGGGATTATGACATGGCGGTGTTCGGGGATGCCGACGAGGTGCAAGCCGTAATCCCTGACATGACCGCCCTCGCAAAATGGGAACGTGGTGTCATCATCACAGCGCCCGCGCCACGCGGGGAACGGCACTATGATGTGATATCGCGATTTTTCGTGCCGGCGAAAGGGGTGCCCGAGGATGCGGTAACCGGCAGTGCGCATTGCCAGATCGTGCCTTACTGGTGCGCGCGGCTTGGCCGTGCCGATCTTAAGGCCTTTCAGGCGTCCAGCCGTGGCGGCTTCCTGCATTGCAGCTATGACGGCGGCGCACATGTCATGCAGCGCGGCTATTGCATCCCCTATCTGGAAGGGATCATCCAGATCTAAATTTGGTTTGACGGCCTGATCAGGAATGGCGGTAGTTCAATCAAGTTTGTATGATCATTACCTGTCGGTGGTAACTTTTTGTCGATGGAAATAGCAGTTTCCAACACTTCTGCAGGTTCAGAACCACTATTTCTAATTTTTGGGGGTTTCGGTTGCCAAGCTTGAATATGTTGCCCGATATTTTCATAAAACTGGGGCACGATATTCTCTATTTCCTGAATAAACGTTTCCCTTCCAACAAACCTTCGTGGGCTATCGAATGTCTGGGCAATTTCAAAAGCACGAGCTGGGGACTTGCCGCCACTTTGATCAGCTATCAGTGGACTTTCTTGCAATGCTTTAAGTGGAAATACAGTATCCATTGCGCGCGAAGGCCATTTTAATTTTATTGCAATGCCCTCTGGGTCTGATTTTGCCAATTGCCGTAATAACCAATTGAGCCGCGATTTCGTTGTCTTACGATCAGCTGGCGCGGTAATTAGCATCGATACTTGTATCGTTCGCGATTTAAGATCGGCACTTATTAAGAAGTCTGACGCGGTATCGGGTATTCGCAGCTTTGCAATCAATTGATTTTCTTGCACTAATGTAGCGATTCCTGTTTGCAGATGTTTCAGTGTTGAATGTTCTTCTGCACGTGACATGACCAATGAAACCTTACGATTGGTTTTCTGGCTCATTTGCAGAGCAAGGTCGCGAATCTCTTGATTCCAGCCTGCGACGATCAGTTCTGTAACAGGATCAGTCTTCCTTGCTCCAACACCCGCAGCCACATTTGCCACAAATTCTTTCCATTGTGCTGGCATTCGGGTGTAGCTTTCGACGCCAGATGAATCGTGTGAAAGAAATCGAATTAGCTCACGAAGTAAAAATGCTTGCTCTGGATCAATTAATTCCCCATTCTCATAAATTAACAGAGCTTCAGTAAGAATGGACTTCCATGAAATATGAAAAATCTCAACTTTCTTAAGCAGCTGATTTGATATTTTTAGTGGGTGGTGGTCAGGTCGAGAAGAAAAGTCGTTGGAAATAGTTATTACAGCGTTGATATTATTATTTCGCGCTAGTGCTAAATAGCGTTCGATCTGTTCTTTTTGTAGCGATTGCGACCCGATTTTTGCTTCTATTATTCCGTACCAGGATGACTTTATATTGTGAACTTCGATAAGCCCATCAGGGCGACCGGAGATTTCGCCAGTATCTCCTCGGAAACCAATTTCGGTGAACGTATTGATTCTTGATTTAACACCCACCCGCAGCCCGAAATGGCCGAGAAGCGCTTTTGCATAAGCCGGGACGGCAGACATGACGGCAAGTGTTGCAGATACAATGCGCTGTTCTTTGCTAGTATCAGCAACAATTGGAATGAGCCTTGCGATCTCGCCTTTTTCCAAAAATTCAGGAATTGTTGCCATGGTCACCCGCACCCCCAAGAACTAGCAACTATCAATAAGGGAAAAGAGTATCACGTAGCCATAGCCTGTCAAACTCCAGCTAATATTTACCCAAGAATATTGTTTTGTTTGTCAATTAATGAAAATTTTCTTTGTCCACATGCGGAATGTCTTTGCGGCGTGCGGTGAACTGGCTGAGGCCGATACCGATCAGGATCA
>CALAQW010000063.1 GCA_937888955.1 uncultured Alphaproteobacteria bacterium
ACGGGTGGCCGCCGAAATGATCCTCGACGACATGCGCACCGCGCTCAAGGGCTGATTGCGCGATACCGGCGCATTTAGGCACTGGCGAAGTCACAGGCTGTTCCACAATACACCCCCATCTATCCCTCCGGCCTGATGGCGCACCAGTTTTGCCGCGCGCCGCCGGCATAGGGGCGGGCAATGCCCGCGCCAAGCATTGCCTTGCCCAGATCCTCACCCGCCGCATTGGCGACACGCGCAAGGATGCGCCCGGCATATTTCCCTTCGCTGATATCGCTGAGCCAGATCTGCGGCGATGTATGTGTCGCGGCAGGGGCGGCAGGCACGGTAGCACCGGCCGAATTGCCGACGAAGTCTTCCGCAAAACGCTGCGCGACGGTTGCCATGGCCCGTTCCTGCGGACAACCGCCCTTCATTTCAGGCACATCGATCCCGACAAGCCGCACATGCACCCGCACCTGCTGACCAAGCCAGATCCGCGCCCGTACCGCAAGCGTGTCGCCATCGATCACCCGCTCGACGATCCCGGGCACAGGGCCGGGCAATTGCTCCCCCGCCATCACTGGCAAACAGGGCAGGCACAGCGTCGCGAAAGCCACGCCCATAGCCCCTGACCATTGTCTCCAATCGCGCATCAGCCACAACATCCTATGCATGCATTAAAACAATAATACACGCATTAGTATAATATGCATCTTTCCTGAACAGCATGCAGGATTGGGTGACTTAATGCAATGATTTTAGGCTTATTTACCTATTATCGGACTTATCACTCAAAAATCGCTGATAATCCCCTTTGATTCCCAATCGCCATATCTGACCGGCTCGGGTCCGTCGCGCCCGTTGATTTCCTTTGGCATGGGGGGGCGCTCCTGTGCGGCCTTTTCCGCCGCCGCGCGCCGTTCGGCGGCTTCGGCCAGGGCGCGGCGGGCGGCCGGGGGGGGGTGCTTCCGCCCCGGCTCCTGGGAAACCGCGACGCGGAAAGCCGGTGTCTGTGATGCGTCAGGCGCTGGTTTATCGTCGCTCATCGATCGGAATCCTGAAATTTGCGGCGAGGCTTGATGCCCGACCGCGAGATATTACATTTTGTGATGCGGCGCGCCGGGGGGATACACCTACCGCCGCGCACCGAAAAATCAAGCGATGGCAGACTAACATGAACTATTTCCGGACGTCAGTCCTGCTTGCGGCGATGACCGCCCTGTTCCTTGGCATCGGCTATATGCTGGGGGGCGAGGCCGGCATGCTGATCGCGCTCGCCATCGCGGGCGGGATGAATATCTTCGCCTATTGGAATTCCGACAAGATGGTGCTCCGCATGCATGGCGCGCGGGAGGTGGATGAAAACACTGCCCCGGACTATGTGCGGATGGTGCGGCTGATGGCGAAAAATGCCGGGCTGCCCATGCCGCGCACCTATATCATCGACACCCCGCAGCCCAATGCCTTCGCCACCGGACGAAACCCCGAAAACGCGGCTGTTGCGGCCACGACCGGCCTGCTGCGCATGCTGAGCCCGGAAGAGGTGGCCGGCGTGATGGCGCATGAACTGGCGCATATCCGCAATCGCGACACGCTGATCATGACGATTACCGCAACCATTGCCGGCGCGATTTCGATGCTGGCGAATTTCGCCCTGTTTTTCGGCGGCAACCGCAATAATCCGATGGGGCTGATCGGCACGATTGCGCTGATGATTCTCGCCCCGCTTGCTGCCGCACTTGTGCAGATGGCGATCAGCCGCGCGCGCGAATATGAGGCCGACAAGGCCGGGGCGGAAATTTGCGGCCGGCCGCTTTGGCTGGCATCCGCATTGAGCAAAATGTCACGCGCTTCAGAACAGATCGATAATGAAATCGCCGAACGCAACCCGGCGACAGCCCATATGTTTATCGTCAACCCGCTGCATACCCGACAGATCGACAATCTGTTTTCCACCCATCCCAATACGGAAAACCGCATCGCGCGGCTGCGCGCACTGGCCGGCGATACCGCGAACAGCGTGCAAAGCCCCTGGGCCTGATGCGCGCGCCATGCGGTGGCGCAGGGCAGTTGCGCAAAGGGCGCAATCCGGGCTAAAGCCCCCGCATGACAAACCGAAAAAAGCCGGTCCCCGGACTTGCCCCCCGCCATGCCGCCCTGTGGCTGCTTACCCGCATACTCGATGAGGATATGCCACTTGACCGCGCATTGGAGGCAGGGCTTGCCAAGGATGGTCCACTGAC
>CALAQW010000064.1 GCA_937888955.1 uncultured Alphaproteobacteria bacterium
ATCATACCGAAAAGCGACTTTCTTTACAGCGCCGCCGCGTCCCTCACACCCCCCCCCCCCCCCCCCCCCCCCCCCCCCCCGCCGTTACCGCGAACCCGCCAAGATAATCCGCAACGCCGCTCTCTGCGGGGGCAACGAAATCCGACAGACAGAAATTCGCGCGGCTGTTCTTGCGCTGCATCTGCTGGCGCAGGAAATGCAGCCGTTGTCGTTCAGCCTGCCGATTATCATCAGCATAAAGAATGATGTCGTCGGTATCACTATTGGCCGGCCAGAAGCCGATCACCGCGCGGGGGCGGAACCATTTCTCTGTGACAATTTTCTCCAGCATGTCGGTCGCATCCCGGAACAGGTTTTGCGCCGCCTCGCCAACCATCTTGTCTTTCAGGATTTGCGGATAGGTGCCCTGTAATTCCCACGTGTGGAAGAACGGGCTCCAGTCTATCCGCGCCGCCAGCCTGTCCAGGGGATAATCGTCAAACGATTTCAGTCCGAGGAAAGCGGGTTGCGGCGCGGCATAGCCGTTCCAGTCGACCCGAAAGCGGTTTGCGCGTGCCTCGGCAATGCTTGAGCGGCGGGTGTCGCGGTCGGCCTGCGCATGCCGCTCGCGCAGCTTTTCATACTCGCTGCGCACAGCGGCGATTGTGTCGACGCCGCGCTTCTCGTCGATCAGGTCGCTGACAACCGAGACCGCGCGGGAGGCATCGGGCACATAGACGGCCTGACTGTTCGCGTAATTGGGCGCGATCTTGACTGCGGTGTGAACCTTGCTTGTGGTTGCGCCACCGATCAGCAACGGAATCCGCATATCGCGCCGCTGCATTTCCGCGGCCACCGTGCACATTTCATCAAGGCTCGGGGTTATCAGCCCGGACAAGCCGATGATATCGGCTTTTTCTTCGGCTGCGGCATCGAGGATCCTGTCCGCCGGTACCATGACGCCCAGATCGATCACCTGATAATTGTTACATTGCAGCACGACGCCGACGATATTCTTGCCGATATCATGGACGTCGCCCTTCACCGTCGCCATGATGATCTTGCCGTTTGCATCTTCTGCCGCGCCTGACTCTTCGCGCTCGCGCTCCATGAACGGGGTAAGGTGGGCGACCGCCTGTTTCATGACGCGCGCGCTTTTCACGACTTGCGGCAGGAACATCTTGCCTGCGCCGAACAAATCGCCGACCGTGTTCATCCCCTGCATGAGCGGGCCTTCGATCACCTCGATCGGACGAGTGGCGGCGATGCGCGCTTCCTCAGTATCGGCGATGATGAACTCGGTGATCCCCTTGACCAGCGCATATTCAAGCCGTTCGGTTACCGGCCGCTCGCGCCAGGCAAGATCCGCGACCGCCTTCTTGACATTGTCACCGCGATAATCCTCGGCAATCTCAAGCAGTCTTTCGGTGGCGTCGGGGCGGCGGTTGAGGATGACATCCTCGACCCGCTCAAGAAGTTCGGGCGGGATATCGGCATAGACGGTGAGCTGCCCGGCATTGACGATGCCCATATCAAGCCCCGCCCGGATGCCGTGATAGAGGAATACCGAATGCATCGCCTCGCGCACCGGATTATTGCCGCGAAACGAGAAGGAGACGTTGGAAACCCCGCCCGATACCCGGCAATAAGGCAGGTTCTGCTTGATCCGCTGCGTTGCCTCGAAAAAATCGACGGCGTAATTATTATGTTCTTCGATCCCTGTGGCGACCGCGAAAATATTGGGGTCGAAAATAATATCCTCGGGCGGAAAGCCCGCTTTTTCGGTCAGCAGCCGGTAGGAGCGTTCGCAGATTTCATATTTACGGTCCGCGGTGTCGGCCTGTCCGGCCTCGTCAAAGGCCATGACCACGGCTGCCGCCCCGTAGCGGCGAATGGTCTTTGCCTGCTCAAGAAAGATGTCCTCGCCTTCCTTCAGGCTGATCGAATTGACGATGGATTTGCCCTGAACGCATTTGAGGCCCGCCTCGATCACCGACCATTTCGATGAATCGATCATGATCGGTACACGGCTGATCTCGGGCTCGGATGCGATCAGATTCAGGAAGCGGACCATCGCCGCCTCGGAATCGAGCAGCCCCTCATCCATATTGATGTCGATGATCTGGGCGCCGTTTTCCACCTGCTGACGCGCCACCGCGAGCGCGGCGTCGAAATCGCCATCAAGGATCAGCTTCTTGAACTTTGCGGAGCCGGTGATGTTCGTCCGCTCACCGATATTGATAAAAGTAGGTAACATTTACGCAGACACCTCGGCAGAGGATTGAGTGAGCGGTAAGGCGAAAGGTTCAAGCCCCGACAGCCGCATCGTTCGTTGCGGGCGGGCAGGCTTGCGCGGCGCGATGCCGGCAACCGCCTGCGCGATGGCTTCAATATGCGCGGGCGTCGTGCCGCAGCAGCCGCCGACCAGATTAAGAAGACCGGATTTGGCCCATTCGGCGATGTGGCCGGCCGTCGTCTCTGGCGTTTCGTCATAGCCGCCAAAGCCGTTGGGCAAGCCCGCATTCGGATAGGCGCTGATATAACAATCGGCGACTCGCGCCAGTTCGGCGATATGGGGGCGCATCTCTTCAGCACCGAGCGCACAGTTCAGCCCCATGGCAAGCGGTTGCGCATGGCGTATGGAATTCCAGAATGCTTCAGGTGTCTGACCGGTCAGGGTGCGGCCCGACCGGTCTGTTATGGTGCCTGAAATCATGACCGGCAGGCGTTCGCCAAGCTCCTCGAACAATAATTCAAGCGCGAAGATCGCCGCCTTGCAGTTCAGCGTGTCGAACACGGTTTCGACCAGCAGGATATCAACTCCGCCTTTCACAAGGCCGCGCGCGGCTTCCAGATAGGCATCGCGCAATTCATCGAATGAGATGTTGCGGAAAGCCGGATCGTTCACATCCGGGGAGATCGTGGCCGTCCGGTTGGTCGGGCCGATCCCGCCCGCGACCCAGCGCGGCTTGTCCGGGGTCTGTTCGCTTTGCCGGTCCGCGACCGATCGTGCAAGCGTTGCGGCATTTTCATTAAGCTCGCCCACCAGATGTGTGAGCCCGTAATCGGCTTGCGCAATGGTCGTCGCGCTGAAGGTATTGGTGATCAGAATATCCGCACCCGCATCGAGGAACTGCTGATGAATGCCGGCAATGATATCGGGCTGGGTCAGGGTCAACAGGTCGCCATTACCTTTCAAATCGTGATTATGATCGGCGAACCGGTCCTTGCGGTAATCCGCTTCGGTCAATTCATGGTTCTGGATCATCGTGCCCATTGCGCCGTCGATAATCAGGATCCGTTCTTTCACGGCCTGCTGTAGGACAGCGATGCGCGAGGCTCTGTCTGCGGTCATGTATTAGCCCTCCTGATCGGTAGTCGCGCGCAGCCCGAGTATATGGCACAGCGCATAGGTCAGATCGGCGCGATTAAGTGTATAGAAGTGAAAATCATGCACCCCGTGGGCGCGCAGGCGGACGCATTGCTCCGCTGCTGCAATGGCGGCGATGAGTTTGCGGGTCTCGGCCTCCTGTTCAAGCCCGTTGAACAGATTGGCGAACCAGTCCGGCACCGAGGCGCCATTCATCTTGGCCATGCGGCTTGCGCCCGCAAAATTCGTCACCGGCATGATGCCTGGTACCACCGGAATGGTAATTCCCGCGGCGCGGATGCGGTCGAGATAACGCAAGAAGCAATCCGTATCAAAAAAGAACTGCGTGATCGCACGGGTTGCGCCCGCATCGATCTTGCGTTTGAGATTATCGATCTCCGTCTGCGCGTCAGGTGCGTCCACATGCCCTTCGGGATAGGCGGCGACACTGATCTCAAAATCACCGATCGCGCGGATCCCCGCGACAAGATCAGAGGCATAGGCATAGCCACCGGGATAGGGGGTATAGCTGTCCTGCCCCTCCGGCGGGTCGCCGCGCAGGGCAACGATATGGCGCACACCGGCATGCCAGTAATCCTCGATAACCTGGTCAACCTCGGCCCGGTCCGCGCCGAGGTTGACCCGACCTGGTCAACCTCGGCGC